>NZ_DDHH01000085.1:0-6618 GCF_002338015.1 Rhizobium sp. UBA1881 | reverse complement strand
CGACAGCTGCTCGGCCAGTTCCGGCTCCGAGACCTCCATACCGGGCGCGAGGTCGCCTGTGATGATGCGCTCGCGAAGAACGGCATAGGCCGTTTCCGTCAGCGACTTTGCGCGCTTGCCGCTCGACGTGTCCGCTTTAATCAAAATCAATCTCCGTTTCCGATTCCGGCGGCGCAATCCGTCGAGCCCAGCATCAACATAGGCGAGCAATCCGCCAATTTCCACGAACAGTTCACGTAGGCATGCCTGGACCAACAGAACTTTGACAGGGTCGATTTTCTGATATACTACGTAATATATTTAATGGAAGCAGTGCTGCCCCCCAACTGGTATCGCCTTGTCAGAAATTCTCGTTATCAATCCCAACAGCTCCGTCTCGGTCACCCGATCGATGGAAACATGCCTGGGCATCGTTCGCGACGCCAGCTGCCATGACATCCGTTGCACGGAACTGCAGAAGTCCCCACCCGGTATCGAGACCGACGCCCATGTGGCGGCGGTAATACCCAACATCCTCGAAGCCGTCGCAATCTCCGACGCCGACGCCTTCGTGCTTTCATGCTTTTCCGATCCAGGCATTGCTGCCGTTAGAAAGGTAACAACACGCCCCGTCATCGGGATTGCCGAGGCTGCCTATCTTGCGGCTCTAGGCCTTGGCCAGAATTTCGGCATCGTGTCACTCGGGCAATCCTCCATCGACCGTCACCTCCGCTATCTTAAAGCCCTCGGCTTTGACGGTCGGCTGGCCGGGGATCGCTCCATCGACATGACTGTCGTCGAACTCATGGCCGGCGACGTGGTCGAAACAGTCGCCCGCACGGCGCGCCTTTTGCGCGACGAAGACGGTGCTGATGTGATCATCCTCGGCTGCGCTGGTCTCGGCGGCTATCGCCAAGCGATGCAGGACGCTCTGCGCATTCCCGTCATTGATCCGGTACAGGCCGGCGTCGCGCTGGCTTGCACAACCCTCGACCTTCAATATGCAAGGCAAGCATCATGACCTATGATATTGTTATCAGCGGCACTGCCGTCCTGCCTGAAGGACCGCTCGACAACGCCTGGATCGCAATCCGCGATGGCAAGATCGCGGCTATCGGCACCGGTGAAGCGCCTAATGCTGCACAAAGCTTCGAAGCCGGCGCCGACCTCATCATTCCCGGTGTTATCGACGGCCAGACCCACGCTTGTAGTTATGGCGGCCTTCCGGGCATCCGCTCGACGACACGCTCGGCGGTGGCCGGTGGCATTACGACCATTGTCGACATGCCCTATGACAATCCACATCCGCTCAACTCGGTCGCAAGGCTGAATGCCAAGGTCGCAGCGATCCGCGAGCATGCCCATACCAACGTCGCGCTGTACGCTACAGTGATGCCTGGCCAGGCAATCGACGAGATCGACGCTCTGATCGCAGGGGGCGTCGTCGCCTTCAAGATTTCGACCTTCGAAAGCAGCCCTACCCGCTTTCCGCGTATCTCATCCAACCAGACTTTGGAGATCTTCACAGCGCTGGCTGAGACCGCGATCCCGCTTGGCGTGCACAATGAAGACCAGGAAATTGTCCGCGCAAATATCGCTGCGGCCAAGGCCGCTGGGCGCGATGGCATCGAGGCGCATTCCCAAAGCCGGCCACCGGCCGCCGAGATGGCCGCGACCGCCCAGTTCCTCGAACTTGGAGCCGCCGCCGGCGCGCACGCACACATCGTGCACCTGACGACGACACGCGGCTTCGATCTCGTCGAAAACTATCTGAACGACGGCTATCGCGCCACTGGTGAACTCTGCATCCACTATCTGTGGCTCGACCCCGAGATCGATGGGCCCGCACTCGGCGCCAAGATGAAAGTCAATCCGCCGATCCGCCCTGGTCAGATCGAGTTTCTCTGGGATGATGTCGTCTCCGGCCGCGTCGCCTTCGTGAGCTCCGACCATTCGAGTTGGCCGATCGACAACAAGTTCACAGCATCGATCTTCGATGCCGGCGCCGGTGTCCCAGGCCTTGAGACCTTGCTACCGGCCTTTTACACCGGAGCCGAGATACGCGGTTTTGACGCAGTGACCTTGACCGTCGAGCAGCTGTGCGAACGCCCCGCCAAATTCTTCGGCCTTTGGCCGCAAAAGGGAGCGCTCATCGTCGGCGCGGATGCCGATATCGCCATTGTCAAGTCGCAAGCGCAGGTGTGGGACGCGTCCAGAGCCCATGATGAGCTCCGCTGGAGCCCCTTTGACGGCCGCGAATTCAGCGTTCGCGTCGCGCGCACCTATGTCGGCGGCAAGCTCGCCTATGATGGCAGGGATATCGTCAACGCACCCGGCGATGGTCAGTATGTTGGCCGTGGCAATTCCGCCTGGTTCTGAGTGCTCTCGTAAGGATTACACATGTCACATATCACAGCCGACACCTCGGGCGTCTTCGTCATCGCATGCACCCCCTTCGACGAGAACGGTGCGATCGACGCCACTAGCATCGACAGCATGGTCGATTTCTATTACGAAAAAGGCGCCGACGGCCTGACGATCCTGGGCATGATGGGCGAAGCGCCGAAGCTGACCCAGGCCGAATCGATCGAGGTGACGCGCCGGACCCTGGCGCGCTCGGCCGGCAAACCTGTCGTTGTCGGCGTGTCCGCCCCCGGCCTTGCCGCGATCGGCGAACTGACGAAAGCGGTCATGGATATCGGTGCAGCCGGTGTCATGGTCGCGCCGCCGTCCAGCCTGCGGACCGACGACCAGATCGTCACATATTATCGCAATGTCGTCGAAACGATCGGCACCGATGTTCCCATCGTACTGCAGGACTTTCCGCTGGCGACTGGCGTCCAGATCAGCTCGAAAACGCTTGGCGTGATCTTCGAGGCGCATCCGAGCATCGTCATGCTGAAGCATGAAGACTGGCCGGGCTTGCAGAAGGTCGCCGACTTGCGTGCCGCCGAGGCAAAGGGCCGTCGGCGCGTCTCGATCCTTTGTGGCAACGCCGGCGTGTTCCTGCCAGAAGAAATGCAGCGCGGTGCCGACGGCGCAATGACCGGCTTCGCCTACCCCGAAATGATGGTGGGCGTTTGCAAACTGAGCAATGAAGGCCGGCATGAGGAGGCGCATGACCTCTTTGACGCCTATCTGCCATTGATGCGCTACGAGCAACAGCCTGGCCTCGGCCTCGCCGTTCGCAAATATGTATTGGCCAAGCGCGGTGCGATCGCCAGCGCCACCCAGCGTCGCCCCGGTGCTGCACTCAACGCGGCGGCGGTGGCTGAAGTCGAGCGGCTGATCGCCCGCCAGGAAAAGAAACTAGGAGCTTTGAACTGATGGACCTGCAGATCTCTGGTAAGAAGGCACTCGTTCTCGGCGCCAGCCGTGGTCTCGGCGCCGCCATCGCGGCCGGCCTCGCAGCAGAAGGTGTCAAGGTCTTTGCAGCGGCGCGCAGCGCGGACAAGATCAAGGCGACCGACAACATCATACCTGTCGCCGTCGACCTTTCCGACGCCGTCTCGGTGGCTGCCCTGGTCGAGATGCTGACGAGCCAGGGCGGCGTCGATATCGTCGTCAACAATTCCGGGGGCCCCAAGGCCGGTCCGGCGCTCGGTCAGTCGACCGAAAGCTGGGTTGACGCCTTCCAGTCGATGGCGACCTCCATCTTTTCGATCACCGACGCCATGTTGACCGGAATGATTTCCCGCAAATGGGGGCGCGTCATTACGATCGGTTCTTCTGGTGTCGTCCAGCCGATCGCAAATCTGGCGTTGTCGAACGGTGTGCGCGCAGCTATCGCCGGCTGGTCGAAGACGCTGGCCTCCGAGGTTGCCCGTCACGGCATCACGGTGAACATGATCCTGCCCGGCCGCATCGCCACCGACCGCGTTCGCGAACTCGACGGGATCAAGGCCGAAAAGACAGGCGCCTCGATCGAGGCGGTCGAGGAAGCGTCGCGCAACGAAATCCCGGTTGGCCGTTATGGCAACCCGTCGGAATTTGCAGCCGTTGCCGTTTTCCTGGCAAGCTCTCAGGCAAGCTACGTCACAGGATCGTCAATCCGGGTCGATGGCGGCATGATCAGGGGACTGTAAGCAATGACCGATTTCGATGCTGTTTATGATCGACGCGGCACAGGCAGCTCGAAGTGGAGCAAGTATCCGACAGACATTCTGCCGATGTGGGTCGCCGACATGGACTTTCCAGCAGCACCCGAGATCTTGGAGGCCATACGCAACCGCCTCGAACATCCGATGCTCGGCTACGGCGTAGCCCGCGACGAGCTGCGCGCCCGCATTGTCGAGGACATGCAATCGAAATACCACTGGTCGATCACGCCTGAGGACATTGTATTTTTGCCGGGCGTCGAGCCAGGGTTCAATATGGGTTTGAAAGCGATGCTCGAGCCCGGCGATGGCCTGGTGGTGCAGACGCCGGTCTACCGCCCAATCCTCAATGCGCCGTCTCACTGGGGCCTCGTGCGTAATGACGTGCCGCTAAGACAAACCGAGCTCGGCTATGTGATGGATGTCGATCCGCTGGCCGCAGCGCTTTCGCAGTCGCGTGCGCTGCTTTTGTGCAATCCGCAGAACCCGACAGGCAAGGTGTTCACGAAACACGAGCTCACCGAGATCGCCACGCTCTGCCGGGACAATGACGCGTTGATCATCTCCGACGAGATCCATTGCGACCTGCTGTTCGACGGTCGCAATCATATCCCGATCGCCACACTGTCTGAGGAAACGGCGAACCGGACCATCACCCTGATGGCGGCCAGCAAGACCTTCAACATAGCCGGCCTGAAAACCGCCTTTGCGATCATCCAGAACAAGTCGATCAGAGAACGCTTCGTGCTCTCGAAGCTTGGAATGGTCGATAGCGTCAATGTTCTCGGACTTGAGGCAACCCTTGCAGCCTACACCCATGCCTCCGGCTGGAAAGCTCGGATGCTTTCCTACATCCAGGCCAACCGTGACTATCTCTCACAACAGCTGGCGTTACGTTTCCCCGCTATTCGACTTATCAAGGCAGAAGCGACGTTTCTTGCCTGGCTCGACTGCAGCGAACTAGGGCTCGCAGGCGATCCGCAGGCCTTCTTTCTAGAACATGGCAAAGTGGGGTTCAGCGCCGGATCAGAGTTCGGCGCGGCCTATGGAGACTACGTCCGTGTCAATTTCGGCTGCCCACGATCGTTGCTGAGCGAGGGCCTCGACAGAATGGAACGGGCGCTAGGCAAGCGCTAGATCCTTGTAAAGTCAGGGTCTAGCCAGCCAGCGCATGGCTGGCGCGCTCACTGTTAAGTGTCCAGACATACGCTACGAAACTGCAGCGATTCATTGGCAACTACATTCGCTATGATTGCCATCTATTGGTATTCTCGCACCGTGCGATGAACGCACATCCGCACCCATGTCAAAGTGTCAGGGGACCAAGTTTCTCCCCAGACACTCGCCTAGTCCTCGTTTACCGCTGCCAGGAGCCAATCGCGAAACGCACCGACCACCGGTCGGGCCTCGTTGCGTCGGGGATAAACAAGGAAGTGGTTGGCTTCGGTAAGCGCCACCGCCCTTCCAGCAAATGGCTGGACGAGACGGCCGCTTGACAGCTCGCGCTCGGCGAGCTTGACGGCTTCGAGGCACACGCCCATGCCGTCCGCGGCTGCCGCTATTGCCATGAAGCTGCGATCGAAGCGAAGTGCCGGCTGGCGTGGCATCGCCGATCCATTGGCGTAAAACCAGTCCGACCAGCTCACATTCTTGATCATGCTTCTGATCAGAGGCACGCGATGCAAATCCTCGATCGTTAGTAGCTCTTGTGCCATTTCGGGCGTACACATGGGCTGGACTTCGACCGGCCCAAGCGAATGGATCACCAGTCCCTCGTCGGCAGAGCTCAAGCCATAGACGATATCGACGTCGAACTGGTCTTGAGCGAAATGTACGGGCTTGGTGTCGGCCGAGATCGTTACCTCGAAACCAGGATTGTCGATCAAAAACATGGTAAGGCGCGGCGCAAGCCACTGCGCTGCAAAGCTTGGAGACGAATGCAGGCGCAATACTAGTGACTGGCGCGCTGACAGCGTGTCCATCGCCCCCCGCAACAGCGCCATGGCCTCGACGACCGGCTGCTGGAACATCAACCCATCTGCGGTCAGGCGCAGTTCGCCGTGGCTGCGATCAAACAGCAGCGTACCGATCTCGCGTTCCAGCTTGGTAATCGCGTGGCTAACGGCGCTGGGAGAAAGGTTCAGATCCCTGGCGGCAAGCTTGAACGAGAGATGCCGCGCCGCAGCCTCGAAAGCATGCAACCCGCCGATTGGAATCCGTTTCATCTGTTGTCGACCCGTCCGTTTCGCCGTCGTGGCAGCGCTATGACATTTTGCCCGCTTGCGAAAGCGAAATGAGAAAAATTCATCTGCCCGGATATGATTTCATCCGCGGCCATCATTGCTTGTCCTGAAAATAGGAAGGGCGCAAAACGCGGCGTCACTCGGCCTGCGTCAATTTGCGCAGGCCTCCCAATCACGCCGACTTTTGCCGCAAGGCAGTGTCTTTCTGTGAGGCAATCTTGTTATCTTTTCGAGGCGCGAAGATCGCGCAGACTGTGTTCGGGGCGGTGCTATCGCTCCTAGCATTACAGTTGCATTTT
>NZ_DDHH01000018.1:0-9465 GCF_002338015.1 Rhizobium sp. UBA1881 | reverse complement strand
CGGACATCTCCCCCACAAGGGGGGAGATCGACTCGTGGTGAGGTTTTCGCCAAACAATGAGCGTGGAGCGAGCGGTTACGCCCAGCCAATCTCCCCACGTGTGGGGGAGATGCCCGGCAGGGCAGAGGGGGGTAACCCACGGCACAACGCGCATCATCATCAATACCCCACCGGCGGCAACGTCGGTTCATCAGGCTCGGCCACCCGCATCTCGTCGGTATTGTCAGTACCGATCTCCTGATAGGCGCGGTAGGTCAGCACCAGCAGGAAAGCCAGCAGCGAAAACGAGATGACGATCGCCGTCAGGATCAGCGCCTGCGGCAGCGGGTTGGCGGCCCCCGAGGGCAGTGCGTCGAGGCCGTCGGGGATGATCGGCGGTACGTCGCGGGTCAGGCGGCCCGCGGTGAAGAGCAGCAGGTTGACGGCGTTCCCGAGGATGGCGATGCCCAGCATGATGCGGATCGAGAATTTCGACAGCATCAGATAGACAGCGGCGGTGAAGAACAGGCCGACGAGGACGGCGAAGAGCGGCTCCATCATTCGACCTCCCGCTCTTCCAGCGACAGCGCGATCGAGGTGACCGCGCCGACCACGACGAGATAGACGCCGATATCGAACAGCATGACCGATGACAACGGCACCTCGACGCCTGCAATCTTGGGATAGATCCAGAGGCCGGTCATGAAGGGCACGGCGAAAAGGATCGAGATGAGGCCGGCCACGGAGGACATCAAAAGGCCGGCACCTGCGATCGACAGCGGGTGGAAGACGATGGCGCGGCGCACGGCGCCGGTGCCCTTTATGATACCGAAGATCGCCAAGGCGGATGCCGCGATCAGCCCACCGATGAAGCCGCCGCCGGGTTCGTTGTGGCCGCGCAGCAGCACGAAGACGGAAAAGAGCAGCATCAGTGCGGTCAGCACGGGAGCGATGGTGCGAGCGATAAGCGTGTTCATGGGCGCTCCACTCCGAGATCATCGGGCGCATCGGGGTCGTTTGCGGCAAGCTTGCGCTCGGCCCCTGCCCTGACACGGATCAGCGCCAGGATGGCAAGGCCCGTCATGGCGACGACGGCGATCTCGCCGAGCGTGTCGGTGCCGCGGAAATCGACGATGATGACGTTCACGACGTTGGCGCCGTGGGCGATGGTTTTCGAATAGGTGTTGAAGAAATCGCCGAGCGTGGCGCTGAATGGCGCCTCGGTGGCCTTCATCAACAGCAGCGTCAGGCCCACGCCGCAGGCGAGCGCCACCGCGCCGTCGAAGAGCATCTGTCTGATGGGGCGCGGATCGGTGTGCGATAGGCGAAGCCGCGTCATGACCAAAGCGAGGATGACGACCGATAGGGTTTCCACCATGAACTGGGTAAAGGCGAGATCGGGGGCGCCGAAGAGCAGGAAGATGAGCGCGACGGCGAAGCCCTGGATGCCGAGCGAGACGATTGCCGTCAGCCGGTCGCGGGCGATGATGACGGCGACGAGGCCGATGACTGCGAGCAGGAAGACGCCCCATTCATGGATCTGCACGCCCACAGGCCAGGCCGGCAGCGACGGCCCCTCCCCGAACAGCCAGAGCGGCAGAATGAGGATGGCGGCGACCGCGAGGAAGGTGCAGGTGACGTAAATCTCCAGCCGGCCGGGCTGCAGGATGCGGGTGATGCGCACGGAGAGGGAGACGAGGCCCGATATGGCGTTGTCGAAGCCCTGATCCGGCCCCGGCCCCAATCTCTGCAGCAGCGCGGCCATCAGCGCGCGGGCGCGATCGAGCTGCCAGCAGACGGCGATGCCAAGCGCGATGGTGAAGAGCGACAGGAGTAGCGGCAGCCCGATATGCGGCGCGAGCGAGCTCTCGATCGTGATCGCCGTCCCCCTGACGGACGAGGCCATCGGCGAGGAGATGAAGTGGTGCGTGGTCGCCGAAAACAGGGCGGCGAGAAGGCCGAGTGAGGCGAGCACGGCGGGGCCGAGCCAGAGGAGCGGCGGGGCTTCGTGCGGATGTTTGGGCGTTTCGACCGGGGCGCCGAGGAAGGGTTTGAGGGCGACGGCGAAGGCGATGGCGAACATCAGCACATTGGCGGCAATCACCAGGACCGCGAAGAGGATCGAGCGCGGATCGCCATGGGCAAGGGCCGCGTAGATTTCCTCCTTGGCGAGGAAGCCAGCGAACGGCGGCAGCCCGCCCATCGAGAGGGCAGCGGCAAGCGCGATCGCGAAGGTGAGCGGCATTGCCGTCCTCAACCCTCTGAGGCGGGTGACGTCGCGGGTGCCGGTCTCGTGGTCGATGATCCCCGAGACCATGAACAGCGCGCCCTTGAACATCGCGTGGGCGACCAGATAGAGCACCGCCGCCTCGATGGCGTAATCGGAACCGAAGCCGGTCAAGAGAACCAGCAGGCCGAGCGAGGACACCGTGGTGTAGGCGAGCTTCAGCTTCAGGTCGGTCTGGCGGATGGCGAGCAGCGCGCCGACGAGAAGCGTTACGCCGCCGAAGAGCGGCAGGATGAACATCCAGGGTGCCGTGCCGCCCATGACGGGATTGAGGCGCATCAAGAGATAGACGCCGGCTTTGACCATGGTCGCCGAATGCAGATAGGCCGAAACCGGCGTCGGCGCTTCCATGGCGTTGGGCAGCCACGCGTGAAACGGATATTGCGCCGACTTGGTGAAGGCGCCGCCGAGAATGAGCAGCAGGATCGGCATGTAATAGGGGTTGGCGCGCAAGAGATCGCCCGATTGCAGCAGCACCGAAAGCTCGGACGCGCCTGTCGTGCTCCAGATCATCAACAGGCCTGCCAGCAGCAGCAGTCCGCCGCCGCCGGTGATGACCAGCGCCTGCAATGCTGCGCGGCGCGAGGCCTCGCGGCGATGATCGAAGCCGATCAGCAGGAAGGAGGTGATCGACGTCAGCTCCCAGAAGACGAAGAGCATCAGGAAATTGTCGGAGACGACAAGCCCGAGCATCGCGCCCATGAACAGGAAGATGAAAGAGAAGAAGCGGCCGAGATCGGCATGGCCCTTGAGGTAGCCGCCGGCGTAAAGCACGACCAGCGTACCGATGCCCGTGATGAGCAGCGCGAAGGTGACCGAGAGGCCGTCGAGCATCCAGGCGAAATCGAGATTGAGGCTCGGCGCCCAGGCATAACCGCCGCGAATGACGGTTCCGGCCGCGATCTCCGGCAGAAGGCTTGCGAAGCGCAGGAAAGCGAGAAGCGGCGCGAGCGCCAGCAGCCAGGCGGCATTGTGGCCGAATGCGCGGACGAGAAACGGTGCAAGGACGGCGCCGAGAAATGGCAGGCACAGAGCCGCAAACGTCAATGCCGTGCCATCGGCCATCCAGCCTCCCCTACCCCTCGAAATCCGCGAATCCGAAACAAATCAGATGCCTCAGGTTTAGAAGAAGAGCGCCGCCATCTCAAGCTTTGATCGGCCAAATGAGGGTTTGGACGCATCGCGCGCGGGGACGGATGGCGGCGCAAAGAGGATTGATCAGCCGGCTCTCGTCAGACGCGGCAGGCGTCTCGGCGCGAGCAGCGCATGCAGGAAAAAGGCTGTCAACAACAGCGGCCAGAGCGAACAGGCGGCAAGGCCGAAGCCACGCGCCAGCGTCCATCCGCCCCTGACGGCCCAGCCTTCGAGTGCCGTCATCAGCATGAAGACGCTCGAGATCGCGCAATAGGCGCTGACAACTATGGTATCGCTCATCTCAGCACCCCCCGATGCTTTCCATTGCCCCGATGATTGGGCCCGATGCTTGCGTTTCATCAAGTATAGCCAGGATGCGGGGCGACATTAGCTGGCTCTTATGATGAGCCGGCGTTCATCCGAACGGGCGATGCGATGAAGGGCGCGATAGCCGCGCTTGAGACGAGCGGCAGAGGCCGTTTCGTGGTAGTCTCCTCGCAATAGCAAATGCCAATCATCAAGAGAGGATGAGGCGATGCTGGAAGCGGACAAGATCTTTGCCGGCTCCGTTCCGGAGAATTACGACCGCCACATGGTGCCGCTGATCTTCGCGTCCTATGCCGCCGATCTGGCGCGGCGGGCAGCCGCCCTGAAGCCGAAGTCGGTTCTCGAGATCGCGGCCGGTACCGGCGCGGTCACACGGGCGCTGGCGCCACTGCTGCCACCCGGCGCGACCTGTATCGCGACCGATCTCAACCAGGCCATGCTCGACTACGCCCGCTTGCACCAGCCGGCCGACGACCGTGTCGTCTGGCGACAGGCCGACGCGATGGCGCTGCCCTTCCAGGATGCGAGTTTCGACCTCGTCTGCTGCCAGTTCGGGGCGATGTTCTTTCCCGATCGACCGGCGGCCTATCGCGAGGCACGGCGGGTGCTGAAACCAAACGGCCGGCTTCTGTTCAGCGTCTGGGACCGGATCGAAACCAATGTGTTCGCCGACGACGTGACCAAGGCGCTCGCCACCGTGTTTCCCGACGATCCGCCGCGCTTCGCCGAACGCACGCCGCACGGCTATCACGACCGCGACCAGATCCGCGACGACCTCGCGCGCGCCGGATTCCGCGAGATCGAGATCGACACCCGCCCCGATATCAGCCGCGCGCCATCCGCCCGCGAGGTGGCGGTTGCCTATTGCCAGGGAACGCCTTTGCGCGGCGAGATCGAGGCGCGGAACCCCGCGAAGCTCGAGGCTGCTACCAAGGCGGCGGAGGCAGCGCTCGCGAGCAAGCACGGCAACGGCGAGATCGCCGCCAAGATCCAGGCGCATGTGATCCTGGCTTCGGGGTAGGTTATCGGGCCTTTTCTCGCGGCGCGGATGGCCGATCGCGGCGGCTTACGGTGCTGGCGCGCCGGCTTGGCTGTTGTGTACAGACACCGCCCTGCCCTTGATCGTTCGGGTCAACAGCACCACATTGCCGAAGAAATCAAAAAACACTCGCCGCAAGCCACAGCTGCGTGAAAGGAGCACTCCATGGCCGATACGACGATCGCCAAGGTTCACAAGACCGATGCCGAGTGGAAGGAACAGCTCACGCCTGAGCAGTACCGCATAACTCGCCAGCACGGCACCGAGCGGGCCTTTACCGGCCCCTACTGGGATTCATTCGAAACGGGGCTCTACAGCTGCGTTTGCTGCGATGCGCCGCTGTTTCGTTCCGACACCAAATTCGACGCCGGCTGCGGCTGGCCGAGCTATTTCGAGGCGGTTTCGCCCGAGGCGGTGACCGAATATCGCGATACCAGCCACGGCATGGTGCGCACCGAAATCCGCTGCGGCAGTTGCGAGGCCCATCTCGGCCACGTCTTCCCCGACGGCCCACCGCCAACAGGCCTGCGCTACTGCATCAACGGTCACTCGATGGTGTTTACGCCGGACAAGTGATGGGGTGACTATCGCAAAACGCCCGCCGCGGGAGACCGTGGCGGGCGTTTTGCGTTGTAGTGTGGGGCCTGCGACCCCTCTCCGCCGCCGGGCTCGTATTGGGGGCGACAGCAAAAAGGCGAAAATGCGAGCTTTTCAATAGGTTAACAACGCCATCAACACACTCCTCCGTCATCCTCGGGCTCGTCCCGAGGATCTAAGCACGTCTACCGGAATGCAACGGTAATGGTGCTTTCGACGGTCGCCCATGCGATGCCGGCGCGCGCACTGGGTGGTCCATTCACGTCCAGTCCGTTGCCGCGTGGTTAGATCCTCGGGACAAGCCCGAGGATGACGCCGCGGGGGGAGGAAACGCTGGCGTTTCAATGGGTTGAAAGATACCTCACCGTTTCAATGGCGTTCTTGCGCGCGCTACGCGGCGCCCTCAGCCCGGCACCCGCAATTCCATGAAGGTCAGGTCCAGCCAGCGGCCGAACTTTATGCCGACTTCGTGGAAGGTGCCGCCGTTGCGGAAGCCTAGTTTTTCGTGCAGCGCGATGGAGGCCTGGTTGCCGGCTTCGATGCCGGCGATCATGACGTGGATGCCGTTTTCGCCGGCGCGCTTGATCAGCGCCGTCATCAGTTGCTTGCCGATGCCAGCGCCCTGGTGATCCTTTTCGACATAGACGGAATGCTCGACCGTGTGGCGGAAGCCTTCGAAGGCGCGCCAGTCGCCATAGGAGGCGTAGCCGGCGATCTTGCCGTTCCTCTCGGCAACCAGAACCGGGAATCCGCGGGCGCGGCGCATGGCGAACCATTCCCGGCGGTTGTCGAGATCGACGACCGTCTCGTTCCAGATCGCCGTCGTGTGCTCCACCGCGTGGTTGTAGATATCGCGGATCGCGGCCAGATCGGTCTCGGTGGCGTCGCGGATGAGCGTGGGTTGCGTCATGATGATCTATCCACTATAAATTCACTATGTCCACTATATCAGACAATTTCGATCGCTGTCTAGGCGATCGCGTCCGCGCCGAGCGGGAATTGCGGGGATGGTCGCTGAGCGACCTTTCGGATCACTCGGGCGTATCGCGGGCGATGATCCACAAGGTGGAGCGCGGCGAGAGCAGCCCGACGGCCTCGCTTTTGGGCAAGCTCTGCGGCGCCTTCGGGCTGACGGTGTCATCGCTGATCGCGCGCGCCGAGGCGGGCAGCCAGCGGCTGCGCCTGCGCGAAGACCAGCCGCTTTGGACAGATCCGGAGACCGGCTATACGCGGCGCCATGTTTCGCCTGAAGGCAGCCCGTTCGATATCGTCGAGGTTGCACTGCCCTCAGGCGCCCGCGTCGCCTACCCGGCCGCCTCCTTCGTGTTTCTGCGGCAATGCATCTGGGTGACCGAGGGGGCGCTCACCTTCGTCGAGGGGGAGATGGTGCATGCGCTTGAGACAGGCGACTGCCTGCTGCTCGGGCCGGCGATTGATTGCGAATTCCGCAACGATAGCGACGAGACCTGCCGCTATGTAGTCACGCTGACCAAGACTGGTTGAGGAGCGCGACGCTAGGCCGGGCTCATGCTGAAACAGGTGAGCACCGCGGTGTAGTGGACCGCCGCAGCCGCGACGACGAAGCCGTGCCAGATGGCGTTCTGGAAGCGCAGTTTTTCCCAGACGTGGAAGATCACGCCGAGTGAATAGATGATGCCGCCGATGACGATCAGGAGCATCGAGGCATATGGGATGCGCTCGGCGACCGGGCCTGCAACCATGACGCCGCTCCAGCCCATGGCGAGATAGAGCAGGATCGCCAGCCGGTCGTAGCGGCCGGGGAAGACGCATTTCAGGAACACGCCCATGAAGGCCACGGCCCAGATGCCGATGAGCATGCCGAGAAGTAGAGGGTTGTCGGCGCCGCGCTCGAGGAAGGGGGTATAGGTGGCGGCGATCAGGATGAAGATCGAGGAGTGATCGAGCCGGCGCAGGAACCACTTGGTGCGCGAGACCGGCCAGGCGTTGTAGGAGAACGAGATGCCGAGCGTCAGCACCAGGCCGAGGCTGTAGATCCAGGCGGCGGCGAGTTCGCCATGCGAGGACCAGACGGTGGCGTAGAAGATCAGCACGGTAGCGCCGACCAGCGCGAGCGCCAGCCCGACCCCGTGGACGATGCCATCGGCGATCAGCTCGTATTTGTCATAAGCCCAGCGGATGCCGTTGAACTCGCCCATGCAGACCATGCCCCATTCGTTAGAGCGGGATCGTCGCATCGAAATGGTTTGCGCGCAACACAAGTGCTGTGTGTCCGGTATAAATCTTCGTGAAGCCGGATGAGACGGGAGGCCGTGGCAGCCTCCCGCATCTCCGCCTCCCGTTTATGGCCTTGCGCTCACGCCTTGCGCCGGTCGACCAGCACGGAGCATTTTGCGTGGCGCACAACGCGGTCGGCGGTGGCGCCGATGAAGTAGTTGCTGAAATCGGGCATGTGCGAGGAGAGGATGATGAGGTCGGCCTGGTTGGCCTCGGCCGAGGCGATGATGCCGCTGGCCGGCCGGCCGTGGCTGATTTCGACGCGGGCGGGAATGCCGGTGCTGACGATCAGCCCTTGCAGCTTCTCCTCAGCATCCTTGGCGGCGTTTTCGATCAGGTCGACGGGGATATCGACGCCGAGATAGGTCGGGATGTCCTCGACGACGTTGAGCAGAATGATCTCGCCGCCGCTATCGAGCAGCGAGGCGGCCTTGCGGAAGGTCATGTCCCCGTTTGCGAGCGCGCCGATTTCGACCGCGACGATGATCTTCCTGTACATGATGCAACTCCTCTATGACTGCATTTAATGGTGACAATATCCTCCTGAAATACATATGGCGCCTTGATCGAGATCAAGCCGGTAGCTCGATCGGGATCAAGATCACGCGCGGAAGTCGTCAATGGATATCGAACGCTTCATCGTCAAAAACGGGACTTCTGTGAACAATCACGATGCGCCATATAGGATGCAAGTACAGCGGCCAGAGGACCCATCACACGCATGCACCGGCGAACCTTCCTTGGCATCGCTATGGGCAGCAGTTTGCTGCCCGAGGGCAGCATCCTTGCTGCCGGCGCCGGTACGCCCTCCTTATCCCGGGCAGGAGACCCTAAGATGACCACCACACAGACTTCCTACGCGCTGACGCGCCCTGCCTATGTCGATCACTCGCACCTGGTCGTGACCGACCTCCCCACCGTTTCGGCCTTCTACCAGTCGATGCTCGGGCTCAAGGTCATCGAGAAGACGGCGAGCGGCGAAGTGCTTGGCGTCGGCGAAACGCCGCTTCTGACACTGACGACGGGCAAGGATGTGCGCACGGCGCCGCGCAACGCCGCGGGCCTGTTTCACACCGCTTTCCTGATGCCGTCCCGTGTCGAGCTGGCGCGCTGGCTGCGCCATGCCGCGCACAACAATGTGGTTCTCGACGGCGCGTCCGACCATCTGGTCAGCGAGGCGATCTATCTCTCGGACCCCGAGGGCAACGGCATCGAGATCTATTCGGACCGCTCGCCGATGCAATGGAAATTCCACCAGGACGGCCAGGTGGAGATGGCGACGCACCGGCTCGACCTGCAGGCGCTCTATGAGAGCGCGCCTGATGATACGTGGACCGGCATGGTTGAGGGCTCGGCGATCGGCCACATCCATCTGCAGGTCGGCAATATTCCCGAGGCCGACCAGTTCTATCGCGACGTTCTCGGCCTGAAGATCATGGCGCGCTATCCCGGCGCCAGCTTCTTTGCCACCGGCGACTACCACCACCATGTCGCCGCCAACATCTGGAACAGCCGCGGCGCGGGCGCCCGCACCGAGGCGATGACCGGGCTTTCCGACTACGCGCTGCGCTTCAACGACACCGCGGCGCTCGACAAGGCCGTCGCCAAGCTCGACGAACTCGAGATCAAGAGCGAGAAGCGCGACGGCGGCGTATTCCTGCGCGATCCCTGGGGGATCGGGCTGACGTTGTCGGCTTGATCAGGGCGTTCTGCGGTTATTGGGAATAGCGCCACACATACTCCACCCTCATCCCGGCCTTGAGCCGGGATCCAGCAGCGTCGCGTCCGCGACGCGGAAGAGTCTTTTCAACCCAAGGACTTGGGTTGGCTGGATTCCTGTGACAAG
>NZ_DDHH01000148.1:0-16004 GCF_002338015.1 Rhizobium sp. UBA1881 | reverse complement strand
CCGCGCCGCCGCGAGCATTTCCGCGAACGCATCGCCGAGCTCAATCTCGGGCTCGAAACGCGCATGAAGGACCGAATGGACCTGTTGTCCGGCGGCCAGAGACAGGCGATCTCGCTTGTGATGGCGACGCTTGCCGGCTCCGAGGTGCTGTTGCTCGACGAGCATACGGCCGCACTCGATCCGGGGATGGCCGAGTTCGTGATGGGATTGACCGACCGGGTAGTTTCGGAGCGCAAGCTGACGACGCTGATGGTCACCCACTCCATGCGCCAGGCGCTGGACTATGGCCACCGCACCATCATGCTGCATGGCGGCGAGATCATGCTCGACGTCTCCGGCGACAACCGCAAGGACCTGCAGGTCGAGGACCTGATCGACATGTTCCGCAAGATGCGCGGCCAGACGCTCGACGACGATGCGCTGCTGATCGGCTGATAGCGAAGAGAAATCCACCCCGGGACCGGCAAATGAGCCCGGGGCGTTCCCGGGGTTTCTATTGATGTCAGCGTGCCTGGGTGAGCAGGATCTTCGCCGCGAAGACGGAGAAGACGCCGGCGAAGGTGTAGTCCATGCCGCGCAGAACCTTCCTGTTGTTCTGCAGCCAGCCGGCCAGCCAATCGGCGGCGAAGACCACGGCGGCGTTGACGGGCATGCCGATCAGGATGAAGCAGAAGCCGAAGAAGATCAGCTTTTGCGTCACCGTGGGATCTCCGGCGCTGACGAACTGCGGCAGGAAGGTCATGAAGAAGATGATGACCTTGGGGTTCAGAAGGTTGACCCAGAAGCCGGAGGAAATGTTGGCAAGCGGCGTCGCCTTGGCCTCGTCGACCTTCTTGATCGACAGCTTCGAGCCATAGCGCACCGCCTGAATGGCGAGCCAGAGGAGATAACCGCCACCGCCCGTCTTCAAAATCAGGAAGGCGGTGGGCGAAGCTGTGATCAGCGCCGAGATGCCGAAAGCGACGAGCATGGTGTGGACGACGATGCCGAGGCTGGTGCCGAGCACCACGAAGAGCGCAGCCTTGGTTCCCTGCGCCAGCGATCGGCTGATCGATAGCGTCATGTCGGGGCCGGGCGTGGCGGCCAGCAAAAGCGTGGCGGCGGCGAAGGCGAGAAGCGTCGGCAGGCTCGGCAGAAAATCCATGGCACACTCGTAAAGCCGGTTATGAAAGCAATGTCTCATATCCGGCTTTCAACGAATGCACCAATCAAACCTTCTCATGAGGCCGATCGATTCGGCTGTTATTTGCCCTCAAGAAACGCCTTGAAGCGCTCGGCGTAGTCGGGATGCCAGCGCGACAGCGGCGGGCGGTTCTCGATGATGTCGCCGACGGCCCAGGCCATGCGCCGCTCGTCGACCGGGCGGGCGACGTCGTTGTCGGGGCAGAGGATGTAGAAATCGCCGTTCTCGATGCTTTCGATCATGAAATCGACCGTCTGTTCCGAGGTCCAGGCGGCAGCGGGCTTTTCGGTACGGTCGCCCTTGGTGAGCCCGGTGAAGACGAAGCCGGGGATCAGGAGGTGGGCGGAGATTTTGCCGCCTTCGGTGTTGCGCAGCTCGTGCTGCAGCGCCTCGGTGAACACCTTCACGCCTGATTTCGAGACATTGTAGGCCGGGTTACCGGGAGGCGTGGTGATGCCCTGCTTGGAGCCGGTGTTGATGATCAGGCCTGGTTCGCCGTGGGCGAGCATGTTGGGGCCGAAGGCGCGCGTGCCGTTGACCACGCCCATCAGGTTGACGCCCAGGATCGCGTCCCAGCCGCTGTCGTCGCTGAAGATCGAGGTTTCCGGGCCGATACCGGCATTGTTCATCAGCACATGCACCTTGCCGAAGCGTTTCGCGACCTGACGCTCGAGAGCCTGCAGCGCCGCCTTGTCGGAGACGTCGGTCTCGACGGCAAGGACGCGGTCGTCGCTCGAGACAGCCGCGACCGCCTTTGCCGCCGACGCCAGTCTATCGGCGCCGAGATCGGCGATGACGATGTTCATGCCCTTGCTTGCGAAGTGCTTGGCGGCCGCCAGGCCAATGCCCGAGGCGCCACCGGTGATGACGGCGACGTTGGAGAGCTTGATGATATCAGTGAGATCGGTCACGGCTTGGGCCTTTCGCCTGGGATTGTTCGCTCGCAGCCAGATATGGTAATCTCGGAGGGCAAGTCAAACCGCAGAAAAGCCGAACCGGCGGGAGCTTCCGCGACGTCCTTGCCCTTGCGTCCGGCGTCAATCTCGCTAAAAGTGCCCGGCGATACCGGGTCTTGCGGCTGGCCGCGACCCTCCTGGCACAACGGATCTCATCATCATGGCATCGCACAAAGACGTAAAGAAAGTCGTCCTCGCCTATTCCGGCGGTCTCGACACCTCGATCATCCTGAAGTGGCTGCAGACCGAGCTTAACGCCGAAGTCGTCACCTTCACGGCCGACCTCGGACAGGGCGAAGAGCTCGAGCCGGCGCGCAAGAAGGCCGAGATGCTCGGCATCAAGGAGATCTACATCGAGGATGTGCGCGAAGAGTTCGTGCGCGATTTCGTCTTCCCGATGTTCCGCGCCAATGCCGTCTATGAAGGCGTCTACCTGCTCGGCACCTCGATCGCCCGCCCGCTGATCTCCAAGCACCTGATCGATATCGCCAAGAAGACCGGCGCCGACGCCATCGCGCACGGCGCCACCGGCAAGGGCAACGACCAGGTTCGCTTCGAGCTTTCGGCCTATGCGCTGAACCCCGACATCAAGATCATCGCTCCCTGGCGCGACTGGTCGTTCAAGTCGCGTACCGACCTGCTCGCCTTCGCCGAAGCCCACCAGATCCCGGTTGCCAAGGACAAGAAGGGCGAAGCGCCGTTCTCCGTCGACGCCAACCTGCTGCACTCCTCTTCCGAGGGCAAGGTTCTGGAAGATCCGGCTGTCGAGGCTCCCGAATACGTGCACATGCGCACGATCTCGCCGGAAGCGGCACCCGACAAGGCGACCATCATCAAGGTCGGCTTCGAGAAGGGCGATGCCGTCTCGATCAACGGCGTGCGCATGAGCCCGGCAACGCTGCTCGCAGCACTTAACACTTACGGCCGCGACAACGGCATCGGCCGTCTCGACCTCGTCGAGAACCGCTATGTCGGCATGAAGTCGCGCGGCGTCTACGAGACCCCCGGCGGCACGATCCTGCTGTCCGCGCACCGCGCGATCGAGAGCATCACGCTCGACCGTGGTGCGGCGCACCTCAAGGACGAGATCATGCCGCGCTACGCCGAGCTGATCTATTACGGCTTCTGGTTCTCGCCGGAACGCGAAATGCTGCAGGCGCTGATCGACAAGAGCCAGGAGCATGTCGAGGGCGAAGTGACGCTGAAGCTCTACAAGGGGAACGTCATGGTCATCGGCCGCGAGAGCGACAAGTCGCTCTACTCCGACACGCTCGTCACCTTCGAGGACGACCAGGGCGCCTACGACCAGAAGGACGCCGCCGGCTTCATCAAGCTCAACGCGCTGCGCCTGCGCACGCTCGGCAAGCGTAATCTGGGCAAGTAATCGTCTGTTGATTTGGTTTCGAAAGGCCCGCCTCGTGCGGGCCTTTTTGCGTTTGGGTGGCGGGAGGTATATTTTATCGCTTATTCAATAGGTTGCCGGTGATCGCCCCACGCTCCGCCGTCATCCTCGGGCTCGTCCCGAGGATCTAAGCACGTTGCCCGGAATGCGACGTCAATGGATGCTTGGCGACGAGGAGCGGCATTGTGGAGGGGAGCGCCAAGTGTCCACTCACCTTGAACTCGTGGAGGCGTGGTTAGATCCTCGGCACAAGGCCGAGGATGACGCCAGTGGAGGTGTTTGTGCTTTTACTTCAATGATTTATCGGCGACTGGCTCCAAGCCCTCATTCCCCCAGGCTGGAATGCGACACCCTCGCCGCACGGCGGCTGGCGTGGAGGAACCATAGGTAGCTTGCAATCGCAATCAGAGCCATCATCGGGATGATGGTGCCAAAGGCCATAAGCGGCGCGCCGATCAGGGAGGCGATCAGGCCGCCGGTGAAGCCGCCGCCCATCTGGATGAAGCCCATCATCGCCGAGGCGGAGCCGGCGATGTGCGGGAAGGGGTAGAGGCCTGACGTTGTCATGTGCGGGGTGAGGAAGGCGAGGCCGAAGGCCAGGAAGGCGACCGGGCCCATGATCGAGAGGTAGCTCGGTGTGACCAAGGCGACCGAGAGCGCGATCATGATGCCTGCAAGGCCGAGCAGGGCAAGGCCAGCGCGGACGGAGCCATCGCCGCCGAGCCTTGCCGAGGTCATCCTGAGGACGACTGAGCCTGCGAAATAGGAGCCGGATTGCATCAGCATGCCGAGGCCGAAGGCGGTCGGCGTGAGGCCGACCACCTTGATCAGGATGAAGGGGAGCATCGTCGCCTGCGCGTAGAGCGCGCCGATCGAGCCGCCAAGCACCAGCGAGGCGGAGATGAAGCGCGGTTCGCGGGCGAGCTCGGCATAGGCCTGTAGCAGCGGGCCGGGCAAAGCGCGGCGGCGGTCTGGCGTGCTGGTCTCGCGCATGAAGACGAGGACCGAGAGGCAGATCATCAGGCCGAAGCCGATGAGCAAGAAGAAAACCGATTGCCAGCCGAAGGCGGCGAGCGCCAGGCCCCCCACGGTCGGCGCGATGGCGGGGCCGATGGCGATCATGATGCCGATCAGGTTCATGATCCTGGAGGCATCGGCGCCGGTGAACTGGTCGCGGACGATGGCGCGCGCCACGGTAATCCCGACCGAGGCGCCGATCCCCTGGATCAGGCGGCCGGCGAGCAGCCATTCGATGCCGGGCGCGAAGGCCGAGAGAAGGCTTCCCACCATGTAGATGCCGACGAAGAGGAGCGTCGCGGCGCGGCGGCCGAAGGCATCCGACAGCGGGCCGGCGAGCAGTTGGGCGACCGAGAAGCCGGCGAAATAGAGCGACAGCGTCAGCTTGATCGCCGCATCCGTCGTGTGAAAGGCGCCCACCAGCTCCGGCATGGCGGGCGTGTAGATCGACATGGAGATCGGGCCGAGGGTGGCAAGCAGCGCGCCGAGCATGCTCGTTCGCCTTGCGCTCATCCGGAATGGGGGCATGCGGGTACTCGATTGGCTGGTGGCGGGGAAGGGCGGCAGCTGCTGTTTTGGCGCAAGCAAAGGGATGTCGCAATGCCGAAAATGTGAGTGCTCAGGCGACGACACGCGGCTCCATGATCTTTTGTTGGCATAGCGCGCTTCGACTTTCCGGCACGAGCCACGTCGGCCGGAATCCCGCGCACTTCCCACCGACGCTGACGATCGGCCCTGCCGCCGCGCCAATCCGGGTTCCGAGTGAGTGGCTAAAGTAGGTCGCGCTAACCTTCTGGACCTGCCCTAATTGCGCCAAAGACCCTGTTGATTGTTGCAACTTCTGGTAATAACAGGATGCTATTGATGCTCCGGAAACGTCTTGTTTTATCGAGTATTTTGGGTGCGGTCGCTGTTCTAGCGGCCTGCTACGGCGTCTTCGAGTACAGCAAGTCACGGACCACGCAATTATTCGGCGAGGTTTTCTCGCGGCTGGAGACGGCGAAGCCGTTGGTCGCGTTGACCTTCGATGATGGGCCGAGCTCACGATTTACACCGGAGATCCTGGCGATCCTAAAATCCAAGGGCGTGTCCGCGACATTCTTCCTGATCGGCAAGGAAATCGAGGAAAACCGGTCTGCTGTTCAAGCCATCATCGAAGCCGGGCACGAAATCGGCAACCATTCCTATTCGCACTCCAACATGACGCTGTTGGGGCCGGATAGCGTCGCCCAGGAGATCGAACGTACGGACGCGGCGATACGGGCTGCAGGATATCAGGGAGAGATCCACTTTCGCCCTCCCTACGGAAAGAAGCTCATCAGTCTGCCGTGGTACCTGTCGACGCATGATCGCAAGACCGTCATGTGGGATGTGGAGCCGGAATCCTTTCCCGACATTGATGGAAACGCCGACGCCATCACGAGGCATGTGCTTGACAACACACGCAGCGGCTCGGTGATTATCATGCATCCTATGTATCGAAGTCGTGAACCTTCACGACAGGCGCTACCCGACATTATCGACGGCTTGCGCGTGCGAGGCTTCACCTTCGTGACTGTTTCCCAGCTTATGGCGGAGCGGTAATCAAAAGGTTGCCATTCCCGGAATGGTCGCTTCCCCGTTCGATACGTCTCTCCTCGCTTGACGTCCCCGCCACACCGCATAATCTCGGTCTTTTCACGGGGGATTCTTCATGACGCAATCGCTGCTCGCGGGCGCCTTTCTGGCTGCACTTCTTTACGTGCTCATTCCCGGGCCGGCGTTTCTGGCGCTGCTGGGGATCGGGGCCGGGCAGGGGCGGAAGGCGGGGGCGCAGTTTGTCTGTGGGCATCTGGTCGGCGATACGCTGTGGGCGTCGCTGGCGCTGGTGGCGATCATCGGCGCCAAGACGATCGGGACCTTCGTGTTCGATGCGCTGGGGCTCGCCTGCGGCTTCTATCTCGCCTGGATCGGCTGGAACGCGTTTCGCGCCAAGCCGAAGGGCGAGGGGCAGGCGCTGATGGTTGTCGAGCGGCCGTTTCGGCGCGGGCTGATCTTCGGTGTTACCAATCCGAAGGGCTATCCGGTGGCGCTGGCGACATTCACGGCGCTGGTGGCGGGCTCGGCGAGCGCCCTGCAGTTCCAGACGCTGCCGGTGCTGCTTGCCGTGTCGTTCCTCGGCTTCATCGTCGCCGACATGATCCTGATCGCGATCGTCGGCACAGGCGCCGTGCGGCGCTTCTATCGCGCGCATGAGCGGCTGATCGTGCGCTGCTCAGGCGTGCTGTTCATGGGCTTTGCCGTGCAGGCTCTGCTGCATGCGACTCCGGGGCTAATGGGGTGGCGCAAGGCCTGATGCGCCTTCGCCGGGCGCAATCTAAACCGCGTCAGACGTCGAGGAAGCTGACGACCGATTTCAGCGTCTTCACCGTCTCGGGATCGCCGATCGACATGGCGATCTGCAGCTGGTCCTTGTAGTAGTCCCTGAAGTTGAAGCTGGTGCCGTCGGTGACGTCGGAGAGATCGAGAATGTTTCCCGAGGGGTCGATGGTGTGCATCGGCAGCGGTTCGGAGATCGCCGCATAGGTGTCCTGGTCGAGCGTGCCGTTGTCGAAATTCTGGCGCGCGTGGTTGCGCAGGTCGGCAGCGGTTATGGCCGAAAAATCCGGTTGCGCGGATGTCGCCTCGTCGATCCTGAAGGTCGACGAAGCATTCGAAACCGAGCTGAAGGTTTCGGTCAAGCTGTTGTTAAATTGCGAATTATCGGAATATTTCCGGAACGACAAATTCGGCGAAAACCGCAGCGATGTGATTTCCATTGCCCGCATCCATGATCAAAAAAGATTGAGCGAAAATACCGTGTGCGCCGCACAATCGTCAATCGTTAACAAATAGTTAATTCTTATATAGCATTTTTAGGGATCAACTTCTCGTATAGGTGGCGCGGCCGCTCGCCCAAGGTGGCGATACCAATCGCGGTGCTGCCTTCCTATATTGGTTTTCGAGACAACACGCCCCGCCGAACAAGCCCGCCAAACAAGGATGTCCGTATGCCCGCCAACAACCCCGCTCTCACCGACTGGAACGGTCTCAATGGTCTGCCGCGCTTCGAGGCGCTGAATGACGGCGATTTCGCGCCGGCTTTCGATGCGGCCCTTGCCCGGCACGAAGAGGAGATCGATGCGATCGCCGACAATCCCGAAGCGCCCACCTTCGACAACACGATCGTGGCGCTGGAGCTTGCGGGCGACGATCTCTCTCGGGTGTCGGCCCTGTTCTGGAACCGCGCCGGGGCGCATACCAACGACACGATCCAGGCGCTGGAGCGGGATATCTCGCCAAAGATGTCGCGGCATTATTCGAAGATCGGCATGAATGCGGCGCTCTTTGCGCGCATCGATACGCTGTGGGAGACCCGCGAGAGCCTCGGTTTGACGCTGGAGCAGACGCGGGTGCTGGAGCGGCACTGGAAGGGCTTCGTCAAGTCGGGCGCCAAGCTTGAAAAGGCGGAGCAGGAAAAGCTCGCCGGCATCAACGAGAAGCTGGCGGGCCTCGGCACGCAGTTCGGCCAGAACGTGCTTGCCGACGAGAAGGGCTGGGCGCTGATCCTTTCAGACGGCGACGATCTCGCAGGCATTCCGGATTTCCTCAAGGATGCGATGGCGGCGGCGGCGCGCGAGCGCGGCGAGGACGGCAAGTTCGCGGTGACGCTGTCGCGCTCGATCATCGAGCCGTTCCTGACCTTCTCCGAGCGCCGCGAGCTGCGAGAGCAGGCGTTCAAGGCCTGGGTGGCGCGTGGCGAGAACGACGGCCCGTCGGACAATCGCGGCATCATCCGCGACACACTTGCGCTCCGCGCCGAGGTGGCCAAGCTGCTCGGCTACGGCAATTTCGCCGAGCTGAAGCTCGACAACACCATGGCGAAGACGCCCGAGGCGGTGAACGATCTTCTGAAGAAGGTTTGGGTAAAGGCGGTGAAGCGCGCCGGCGAGGAAGAGGCGGATATCGCCAGGCTGATCGCCGAGGAAGGCAAGAACCATGAGGTCATGCCCTGGGATTGGCGTTTCTACGCCGAAAAGATCCGGGCCCAAAAGTTCAATTTCTCCGAGGCGGAGCTGAAGCCCTATCTGCAGCTGGAAAAGATCATCGACGCCTGCTTCGACGTGGCGGGGCGGCTGTTTGGCATTCACGCGGTGGAGAAGAAGGGCGTTGCCGCCTATCACCCCGATGTCCGCGTCTTCGAGATCCGCGACCGCGACGAGAAACTGGTGGCGATGTTCCTCGGCGATTATTTCGCCCGCTCGTCGAAGCGCTCGGGCGCCTGGATGAGCGCGTTCCAGTCGCAGCACAAGCTGCCGCTGAAGAATGGTGCTCAGGGCGAGCTGCCGATCATCTACAATGTCTGCAACTTCGCCAAGCCGGCCGAGGGCAAGCCTGCGCTCTTGTCGCTCGATGATGCCCGCACGCTGTTCCACGAGTTCGGCCATGCGCTGCATGGCATGCTCTCCAACGTGACCTATCCCTCGGTGTCTGGTACCGGCGTGTCGCGCGATTTCGTCGAACTGCCGTCGCAGCTTTACGAACACTGGCTGACGGTGCCGGAGATCCTGAAGCAGTACGCCGTGCATTTCGAGACCGGCAAGCCGATGCCGCAGGACCTCCTCGACAAGGTGCTGGCGGCGCGCAGCTTCAATGCCGGGTTCAACACGGTGGAGTTCACCTCGTCCGCGCTGGTCGACATGGCGTTCCATACGCGGGACGCGGTCGCGGATCCGATGGCGGTTCAGGGTGCGGTGCTGAAGGAGCTCGGCATGCCGAAGTCGATGGTGATGCGCCATGCTTCGCCGCACTTCCAGCATATCTTCGCCGGCGGTTATTCGGCGGGGTATTATTCCTACATGTGGTCGGAAGTGCTCGACGCGGACGCGTTTTCGGCCTTCGAGGAGACGGGCGATGCGTTCAATGGCGAGATAGCGCGGAAGCTGCGCGATCACGTCTATTCGGTGGGTGGGTCGGTCGATCCCGAGGATACCTACCGGGCATTCCGCGGCAAGCTGCCGAGCCCGGATGCGATGCTGGTGAAGCGCGGGCTGGCGACGTTCGAGGAGCTGGCGGGGAGTGATGCCTGAGGGGTTAGTTTGAGGTTGGGTCTCGGCTGTTGCGATTGAGCTGATACCCCTTCGACGTTTTTGGGTGGGATACCCCCCTCTGCCCTGAAACCGATCTCAGCCATGACGACCGCTACAAGGAAAAGTCGGTCGCGGTGCTTTCCGCGCGGGCGGCACAAGCCTTTCACGAGATGACGCCGACGCGCCATGTCGCGGCCGAGCCGGGGCGGGTTTATCGCAAGGTTTCCTACGGGCCGCTGCTCGACGTGTTCTTCGTCGATCTGCGCTCCTATCGCGGGCCGAACAGCCATGGGCTGGACGAAAAGCTTTCGCCGCAGTCGCGGATTTTCGGCGAGCGGCAGGTCGCGTGGCTGAAGCGCGAACTGGTGCGCTCGACGGCGACGTGGAAGGTGATCGCCTGCGATCTGCCGATCGGGCTCGTGATCTGGGATGATTATGGCAACCGACGCGGATCGGAATCGATCTCCAATGGCGACAATGGCGCGCCGCTTGGTCGCGAGCTCGAATTCGCCGATCTCCTGCGCTTCATCCGCGATGCCGGGATATCGAACATGATCTGGCTGACGGCCGACGTGCATTACGCGGCCGCGCATCACTATAGTCCCGAGCGCGCGAAATTCCGCGAGTTCCTGCCGTTTTGGGAGTTCGTGGCCGGGCCGCTGCATTCGGGCACCTACGGGCCGCAGGAGCTCGACATGACCTTCGGGCCTGAAGTCAAGTTCATGAAGGCGGCACCCGGCGGCGCCGAGCAGAACCTGCCGCCATCAGCTGGCATGCAATTCTTCGGTCTCGTCGATATCGACGGTGTCAGCGAGCAGCTGACGGTGCGGCTAATGGATCGCAACGACCAGGAGCTCTGGCGGGTGGTGCTCGACCCCGAAAGGACGAGCTGATGCCATCCATGTCCTGCACGCATTCCTTTCATTCCAGGCTCCCCCCTTTCGCATTCGCGAAAAACACTGTAAGAGCCGCCCCAATGCAATTGGCGCCCTCCCAGCGTGGCGCCCCAGCCTCAGAGATATAGACATATGGCACTTCGCAACATCGCGATTATCGCGCACGTTGACCATGGCAAGACGACACTGGTCGACGAGCTCCTGAAACAGTCCGGTTCGTTCCGCGAAAACCAGCGCGTTGCGGAACGCGTGATGGACTCGAACGACCTGGAAAAGGAACGCGGTATCACGATCCTTGCCAAGGCGACCTCGGTCGAGTGGAAGGGTGTTCGCATCAACATCGTCGACACCCCCGGCCACGCCGACTTCGGTGGTGAAGTCGAGCGTATCCTGTCGATGGTGGATGGCGCGATCGTTCTGGTCGACTCGTCGGAAGGCCCGATGCCGCAGACGAAGTTCGTCGTCTCCAAGGCGCTGAAGGTCGGCCTCCGTCCGATCGTCGCGATCAACAAGATCGACCGTCCCGATGGCCGCCACGAAGAAGTCATCAACGAAGTGTTCGACCTCTTCGCCAGCCTCGACGCCACCGACGAACAGCTCGACTTCCCGATCCTCTACGGTTCCGGTCGCGATGGCTGGATGAACTTCAATCCTGAAGGTCCGAAGGATGAAGGCCTGGCGCCGCTGCTCGACCTCGTGCTCAAGCACGTTCCGGAGCCGAAGGTCGCCGAAGGCCCGTTCACGATGATCGGCACCATCCTGGAAGCCAACAACTTCCTCGGCCGTATCATCACCGGCCGTATCAATTCCGGCTCGATCAAGCCGAACCAGGCCGTCAAGGTTCTCAGCCAGGATGGCAAGACGATCGAAACCGGTCGTATCTCCAAGATCCTCGCGTTCCGCGGCATCGAGCGCACCTCGATCGAAGAAGCACACGCAGGCGACATCGTTGCCATTGCCGGCCTCTCCAAGGGCACGGTTGCCGATACCTTCTGCGATCCGGCTGTCAACGAAGCGCTGACCGCGCAGCCGATCGACCCGCCGACCGTTACCATGTCCTTCATCGTTAACGACAGCCCGCTCGCCGGCACCGAAGGCGACAAGGTTACCTCGCGCGTCATCCGTGACCGCCTGTTCAAGGAAGCCGAAGGCAACGTCGCGCTGAAGATCGAAGAAGCCGAAGGCAAGGATTCCTTCTACGTTTCCGGCCGCGGCGAATTGCAGTTGGCCGTTCTGATCGAAACCATGCGCCGCGAAGGCTTCGAGCTTGCCGTGTCGCGTCCGCGCGTCGTCATGCACAAGGACGAGAGCGGCCAGACCATGGAGCCGATCGAAGAAGTCGTCATCGACGTCGATGAAGAGCATTCCGGCGTCGTCGTCCAGAAGATGTCCGAGCGCAAGGCAGAAATGACCGAGCTGCGTCCTTCGGGCGGCAACCGCGTTCGCCTGGTGTTCCACGCTCCGACCCGCGGCCTGATCGGCTACCAGTCGGAACTCTTGACCGACACGCGCGGCACCGCCGTGATGAACCGCCTGTTCAAGGACTACCAGCCCTACAAGGGTGAAATCGGTGGCCGCACGAACGGCGTTCTCCTCGCCAACGCTGCCGGCGAAGCCGTTGCCTACGCCATGTTCAACCTGGAAGATCGCGGCCCGATGATGATCGAGCCCGGCGAAAAGGTCTACATGGGCATGATCATCGGCATTCACTCGCGCGACAACGACCTCGAGGTCAACGTCCTCAAGGGCAAGCAGCTGACCAACATCCGCGCCGCCGGCAAGGACGAAGCCGTCAAGCTGACGCCTCCGATCCGCATGACGCTCGACCGCGCTCTCTCCTGGATCCAGGACGACGAGCTGATGGAAGTGACGCCGAAGTCGATCCGTCTGCGCAAGATGTATCTCGACGCCAACGACCGCAAGCGCTTCGCCAAGGCGAAGACCGCCTAAGTCGAACAGGCTCACCAGAGACTTCGAAACCCCGGCCATCGCGCCGGGGTTTTTATTTTGTGCGGTTCGCCGAATCCTTCTTGTCGCAATAGTTAAAAAAGCGTTAAATTTCAGCCGTCGTCCACATGTTAACCCTGTGGGCAATCCGGCTGAATGCGTTAGCGCATATGGTTAATTGTCCGCGACCGGGCCAGAGTAAGCGTTATGAAGACGTTGTCGATCGATGTTCGGCGGGCCGAGCCGCATGATTCCCGAGCTATCTCGGAGGTGCACAGGCTTGCGTGGAAGCATACCTATGCCGGCATCATTCCGCACAAGGCGCTGACGCAGATGGTGGAGCGCCGCGGCGAGAGCTGGTGGCGCAAGGCGACACGCGGCCCCGCTACGCTTCTCGTGCTCGATGTCGCCGGAACGGTTGCCGGCTATGCAACGCTCGGTCTCAACCGCGCCCGCGCGCTGCCGCAGGAAGGCGAGATCTACGAGCTTTATCTGCGCCCCGAATATCAGGGCATCGGCCTCGGCCACATGCTGTTTTCCGAAGCGCGGCGGCTTTTGAAGTCGCTCGGCTGCAAGGGCATGGTGGTCTGGTGCCTGGAGGAGAACGAGGGCGGCGCGGACTTCTATCGCGGCCATGGCGGCATCGATTATTGCGAGGGTACGGAAACCTTCGACGAGAAGCCCTTGAAGAAGATCGGCTTCATCTGGAACTGAGCGATCTGCTCAACGACAAGGTGCGGGGGAGCGAAGTGCTGGCCTCTGCCCAGTTTTCCGGCATTTTGAAGGCCAGATCATAAAACAATCATGTGCCTGCGCGGTCTTGCTATGTTGCTTCGCGGCATGAATCCGATTATCTGGCTGCGAAGATTTCACGTCGCGGGAGTAATCGCATGCGCATCGACGCCATTGCCATTGGCAAGAACCCACCTGAGGACGTCAACGTCATCGTTGAAGTTCCCGTCGGTGGCCACCCGATCAAGTACGAGATGGACAAGGACGCCGGCACGCTGGTTGTCGACCGTTTCCTCTACACGCCGATGACCTACCCGGGTAACTACGGCTTCGTACCGCACACGCTGTCGGAAGACGGTGACCCGATCGACGTTCTGATCGCCAGCACCCGTCCGCTGGTTCCGGGCTGCGTCATCAACGTGCGCCCGATCGGCGTTCTGAAGATGGAAGACAATTCCGGCAAGGACGAGAAGATCATCGCCGTTCCGTCGCCGAAGCTGACCATGCGCTACGACAAGGTCAAGGACTACACGGATATGCCCGAGATCACGCTCAAGCAGATCGAGCACTTCTTCGAGCACTACAAGGATCTGGAACCCGGCAAGTGGGTGAAGATCTATGGCTGGGGCGACGCCAAGGAAGCCGGCCAGCTGATCCTCGAGGCGATCGAACGCGCCAAGAAGGAAAAGGCCTGATTACAGGCCGAGTAAAGCTTCCAGCTTTTTGATCAGATCCTCCGGCTCGGCATCGATCCGGAGGATTTTTTTACGCGACGTGTCGCCCGAGACGAGGTTCACCGAGGACTTCGGGAGGCCAAGCTGCTTCGCCACAAGCGCGACCAGCGCCTTGTTGGCCTTGCCCTTTTCGGGAACGACCGAGACGCGGGCCTTCAGATAGGCCCTGCCGTCGGCATCCAGCTCAATACCATCGATCTGATCGCGCCCACCATTTGGCGTCAGCCTCACGGCGAGGGCGAGATGATCGTCAAAGGCCTGCCAGGGCCTTATCGCAACACCATCGGCACGATGGTGTTCCACATGAACGAGCGGATGAAGAAGATGATGAGCAGCAGGATGATCGGCGAGATGTCGATGCCGCCGAGGTTCGGCAGCACGCGACGGATCGGGCGCAGCACCGGTTCGGTGACGTTGTAGAGGAACATGCCGACCGAATTGACGAACTGATTGCTGGAATTGATCACGTTAAACGCATAGAGCCAGGAGAAAATGGCGCTGGCGATCAAGATCCAGGTGTAAAGATTCAAAGCCAAATCAATGGTTTGAAAAAGCGCAAGCATCGCAATCTCCAGTTCGTTGTTGACAGACATGTAGACATTGGCGACTAAACCGGCAAGAGCCGTGTGCAATGCTGCGGCAATTCATGTTTAACGGGCGCGTCGGGAAGCGATGTTTGGTCCGTTTGTTGGAAAGACATCATGTCCATCTCGGCTCACGGCGACCGCTTCGCGGCCTTCCGGCACTCCTCCTACACCCGCTTCTTCTTCGCGCGCTTTCTCTTGTCGTTTTCGCAGCAGATCGTCAGCGTCGCGGTCGGGTGGCAGATGTATGACCAGACGGGCAGCGCCATTTATCTCGGCCTGATCGGGCTGGTGCAGTTCCTCCCTTCGCTGCTGCTCATTCTCGTCACCGGCTCGGTGGCCGACCGCTATAACCGCCGCGCCATCGCCTCGCTGTGCTCGCTGGTGGCAGCCCTTTGCACGCTGACGCTGCTTGGCATGACCATGACGGGCACCTTCTCGCCCATCCCTGTCTTCGCGGTGCTTCTGGTCTTCGGCATCGAGCGCGCCTTCATGTCGCCGGCGGTGCAGTCGCTGGCGCCCAATCTGGTGCCGGCCGACGATCTCTCGAACGCGATCGCCTGGAACTCGTCCTCCTGGCAGCTCGCCTCGATCACCGGCCCCGTCATCGGCGGCCTGCTCTACGGCATCAATGCGCATACGGCCTATACTGTCGCCGTGGTGTTTGCAGGCCTTGGGGCGGGGCTGCTTTTCCTGATCCCGAAGCCTACGCAGAAGACCACGGGCGAGGCGAAGAGCTGGGACATGATCCTCGGCGGCTTCAAGTTCATCCGCACCGAAAAGGTGGTGCTGGGCGCGATCTCGCTCGATCTCTTCGCGGTGCTGCTCGGCGGCGCCACGGCGCTGATGCCGATCTTTGCGCGCGATATCCTGACGCTCGGTCCCTGGGGCCTCGGCCTGCTGCGCTCGGCGCCGGGTGTCGGTGCGATCATCATGGCCGTGCTGCTTGCGACCTATCCGCTGAAGCATCGCGCCGGGGTCTACATGTTCGTCGGTGTGGCGCTGTTCGGGCTGGGCACGATCGTCTTCGGCCTGTCTGACAATGTCGAGCTGTCAATCGCGGCGCTGGCGCTGATGGGGGCGGCCGACATGGTGTCGGTCTATGTGCGCGAAAGCCTGATCGCGCTCTGGACGCCCGACCAACTCCGCGGCCGCGTCAACGCCGTCAACATGGTGTTTGTCGGGGCGTCGAACGAGCTCGGCGAGTTTCGTGCGGGGACGATGGCTTCGGTGTTTGGTGCTGTGCCGGCGGTTGTCATTGGTGGGATCGGGACGCTTGTCGTTGCGGCGTTGTGGGCGAGCGGGTTTCCGCAGTTGCGGAAGATCGATACGCTGGATGCGCCGGAGCATGTGATGCGGGGGTGATTTTCGGGGTGTTGTGTGGGGTGGCCTGGGGCGCGTTGTGGCCTGGGACGCCCTCACGGGCGTTGTGCCGTGTGATACCC
>NZ_DDHH01000204.1:1267-8658 GCF_002338015.1 Rhizobium sp. UBA1881 | reverse complement strand
GCGTTGCGCCGGGGCGGTCAGTCGGCCGACGAGGGCTTCGACGATCTTAGCGTTGACTTCGTCCTGCAGCTCGAAAACATCTTCCACCGTCCTGTCGAACCGCTCGGCCCACAGGTGCTTGCCGCAAAGCGCGTCGAACAATTGCGCATTGATGCGGACACGCCCCATCGCGCGTCTGGCGCTCCCCTCGAGGACGTAGCGGACGCCGAGTTCCTGGGCAACCAGCCGTACGTCGACAGCTTTGCCCTTGTAAACGTAGACGGAATTGCGCGCGATGACGAACAGGCCAGCCGTACGGGACAGGTCGGTGATCAGGTCTTCGGTCAAGCCGTCGACAAAATGGGTGTCCGCTTCATCCCCGCTCATGTTGGTGAACGGCAATACGGCGATCGAGGGGCTTTCGGGGAGCTGCAATATGCTTTGCAGCGCATCCGGCCAATGCCACACGTGGACCGGGCGGGTCAGGTTCTTCAGGTAGCGCTCGCCTGCATCGAAGAACCGCTCGTTGATCTTGCCGACGATTTCGCCGTGGACGCCGGCTGAAATGCAGATACCGCCCGATGCGGCTTGCGTCTGAAGGCGCGCGGCGACGTTTACGCCGTCGCCGAGGATGTCCGAGCCGTCGCCGATGACATCTCCCACGTTGATGCCGACGCGCAAAAGCAGGCGTCGGTCTCCCGGGGTCTCGGTGGCAGTGGTGGCCCGTTGTATTTCCAGCGCTGCCTTGACCGCATCCAATGCGCTAGCGAATTCGATTAGGAAGCCATCGCCTACGATCTTGAAGATTCGACCGTTGTGGAACGTCACGGCGGGCTCGATAACGCCGGAACGGAGTACCCGGAGGTTCTCCACCGTCGCGACTTCATCAGCCTCCATCAGGCGAGAATATCCCACCACATCGGCAACGACGATGGCGGCAAGGCGCCGCTGAAGAGATGGATCTGTCATCTGAGGACAAGCCTAACGACTGAACTCGCAGGGTATTGTTCGCCCTTGGGTGAGTCAACAAGTCGTAAGAGGTGTTCACTGTCGGCCTTCAGCGCACGAAATAGGTGCCGCCTTCCCCGCCATCCCGTTAAAAGCTGGTCTTCCGCGTCTTCAGCAATATGTTCGTCTCAGTCGTGTTGATGCCGTCGATCAATCTTATGCGGCGCAGGGTTTCGTCGAAGGAGACGAGGTCGCGGTCTTCGAGTTCGGCGATGAAGTCCCATTTGCCGTTGGTGCTGTGGAGTGCGCGCACCTGCGGCAGGCCGCGCAGCTGGTCGGCGACCTTGTCGGCGAGCTTGCCGAGCACTTCGATCATGACGATGGCGCGCACGCCGGCGGCGCGGGTTTCGTGGCCGGTGCGGATGGTGAAGGAAGTGATGGTGCCGTTGGCGACCAGTCTGTCGATGCGCGCGGCGACAGTGGCGCGTGAGGCGCCGGTCATGGCGGCAAGCGAGGAGACGGGGGTGCGGGCATTGTGGCGCAGGGCGCTCAGAAGTTCCTGATCGAGGTCGTCCATGGTCTTACTTTGCAGGAGAGGGAGTTTCACTTTGTATGGTTGGACTTGGCAAACTGTCAAACCATGCTGTGAAACTGGCACTTTTTCATCTTTTTGTCGCCGTGGCGATGTCAGATATTCAACGGAAGCAGTGAGCAGGAGAACAAGATGCAGGCACAGTCGCGATCGGTCACCCTTATCGGTGCGCCTTTGGAAGAGGGCTCCGGCCGCAGGGGGGCCGCGATGGGCCCGACGGCGCTTCGTATCGCCGGTGTCGACCGCGCGCTTGTCGATCTCGGCCATGATGTCGCTGACGCAGGAGACGTGCAGATCGTGCCTGCCCGCGACCTGCCGAACAATCCGAAGGCGCATAATCTGCGCACCGTCGGTGCCTTCACGCGGGCGCTTGAAGCCGGCGTCTTCGAGATCGCCGACGCCGGTCGTTTCCCGATCATTCTCGGCGGCGACCACAGCCTGTCGATGGGCACGGTATCGGGCATGGCGCGCTATGCGGCCAAGCAGAAGCGTCCGCTCTTCGTGCTGTGGCTCGATGCGCATTCGGATTTCAACACGCCGGAGACGTCTCCGTCGGGCAATATTCACGGCATGCCCGTCGCCTATTACTGCGGCCAGGCCGATCTCTCCGACATCCTGCCGCGCGACCGGCCGCTGGTCGATCCGAAGAATGTCTTCCAGGTGGGCATCCGTTCGGTCGATGCGCCGGAGCGCGAACTGATCAAGGGGCACGGCGTCAACGTCTTCGACATGCGCTCGATCGACGAGCAGGGGGTTGCCGCGATCATGCGCGACATTCTCTCCAAGGTCGAAGCGGCGAACGCGCTCTTCCATGTCAGCCTCGATGTCGATTTCCTCGATCCCGACGTCGCGCCCGGCGTCGGCACGACGGTGCCCGGGGGAGCGACCTTCCGCGAGGCGCATCTGATCATGGAGATGCTCTGCGACAGCGGGCTCGTCTCCTCGCTCGATCTGGTCGAACTCAACCCGTTTCTCGACGATCGGGGCAAGAGCGCGCGCGTTCTCGTTGAGCTGACGGCCAGCCTGTTCGGCCGCCGCATCTTCGACCGCCCGACCCGCGCCGCATAACAAAAGGGGACGACCATGAGCAATTCAGCCAGATTGATCGATACCGAGCAGCGCCTGGGCGCCCATAACTACAAGCCGCTCGACGTGGTGCTGACACGCGGCGAGGGGGTGTATGTCTGGGATACGGATGGCAAGCGCTATCTCGATTGCCTCTCTGCCTATTCGGCCGTCAACCAGGGGCATTGCCACCCGAAGATCCTCGCCGCCATGGTCGAGCAGGCGGGCAAGCTGACGCTGACCTCGCGCGCCTTCCGCAACGACCAGCTGGCGCATCTCTACGAGGAACTCGCGGCGCTGACGGGATCGCACAAGATCCTGCCGATGAACTCCGGCGCCGAGGCTGTCGAGACCGCGATCAAGGCGGTGCGCAAATGGGGATACGAGGTGAAGGGCGTGCCGGAGGGCAAGGCCGAGATCATCGTCTGCTCCGACAATTTCCATGGCCGGACGCTGAGCATCATCAGCTTCTCCACCGATCCGGATGCGCGCTCAGGCTTCGGCCCCTATACGCCGGGCTTCCGCACCGTTCCCTTCGGTGACGCGGAAGCATTCGCCGCGGCGATCAACGAGAACACGGTGGCAGCGCTGATCGAGCCGATCCAGGGCGAGGCGGGCGTCATCATCCCGCAGCCGGGTTATTTCAAGACGGTGCGCCAGCTCTGCACCGACAACAAGGTCACGCTCATCCTCGACGAGATCCAGACCGGGCTCGGGCGCACCGGCAAGCTGCTGGCTGAGGAGCATGAGGGCATCGAGGCCGATGTGACGCTGATCGGCAAGGCGCTGTCGGGCGGCTTCTATCCTGTTTCCGCCGTGCTTTCGAACTCCGAGGTGCTGGGTGTTCTGAAGCCCGGCCAGCACGGCTCGACCTTCGGCGGTAATCCGCTTGCCTGCGCCGTGGCGCGCGCGGCGCTGAAGGTGCTGACGGAAGAGGACATGATCGGCAATGCCGAGCGGATGGGGAACTACTTCCTCGAGGGGCTGCGGTCGATCCGCTCGAACATCGTCAAAGAGGTGCGCGGGCGCGGGCTGATGATGGCGGTCGAGCTGGTGCCGGAAGCCGGCGGCGCGCGGCAGTATTGCTACGCGCTCAAGGACCTCGGGCTTCTCGCCAAGGACACCCACGAAAACACCATCCGCCTGGCGCCACCGCTCGTGATCACCAAGGACCAGGTCGAGTGGGCGGTGGAGCAGATCGAGAAGACCATCGTCTGAGGCTTGCGGTATCTTCGCGGCGCGGGCAACGTACGGACAGTATGTTGTTCGTTGACGGAGCCCAAATGCCTGACCTCTGGCTAAAAGCCATTGGCACGCCGCCCAAAAGACCACTTGTCATCGCCCATCGCGGCGGCGCCGCGCTGGCGCCTGAAAACACTCTGGCGGCTCTCACCGCCGCTGAGGCCGCGGGTGCGGATGCAATCGAAACGGATATACGCCAGACGCGCGACGGCGTTCTCGTCTGCGTCCACGATGCGGATCTGAGCCGGCTTTGTGGCGATCCGCGCCATGTGGCCGATCTCGATCTGCCGATCCTGCGCCACCTTTTGCCCGCGGTGATGACGCTTTCCGAGGCGCTTGCTTCTTCCGGCGGGCTCGGCGTGTTGTTGGACTTCAAGCTTGGCGACGAGGCCGCCTTGTTCCGCGTCATAGAGGATATCGTGCATGCGGGTGCGGAGCGGCGCGCGTTGCTGGGATTGAGAAGTCTTCCGCTGATCAGTCTCGCCCGATCGCGGAAGCGTGAGATCGGCATTCTGGCGTTCCTCGATCGACCTGATCTTGCCGAACAGGCTGGTGCCGCCGGTGCGACCTGGTATCGGCTTTGGCAGGCTTGGGCGCTGGAAGAGAACGTTGCTGCTGTGCGCAAGGCCAATCTTCGGGTTGCTGTAATGGTCGGTCAGCCGCGATCTGTCGCTCTTCCAGAGTATCCGCCTTTCCCCGTTGGCGAGGTGGATCAGGCCGGGCTTTTGAGGATTGTTGCGATCAAGCCCGATGCGATCCTGCTGGACGACCCTCGCCTGCTTAGAGCAGACCTACCGAGTGCGCCGGGCGAAAAATCCTGCCGGTCGGTTTAGATTTGGGAAACACTCTTTCTTTACAGTCCTCAGTAACCGTAACGGTACTCTTCATATTCAGAGAACTGGCGGCTTGAAGGCAAAGTGCATCGACGCCAATGGTGGCGTGGTTGCTTCTGCCCTGGCTTTCGACAGTTGGGACAATTTTAATGACGACGATCAATTCTCCGAGCTTCAGTGGCGACACGCTTGAGATCATTGCCTTCCGCCTGCACGACCAGGAATTCTGCGTGAAGACGACGACCATCCGCGAAATCCGCGGCTGGGCGCCTTCGACGCCGATCCCGCATTCGCCGGCCGACGTCATCGGCGTCATGAACCTGCGCGGCTCGGTCATTCCGATCATCGACCTCGCCTTCAAGCTCGGCATGAAGAGCACTGTCGCCAATGAGCGCAGCGCCATCGTCGTCGCCGAAGTGCACAACATGGTCATCGGCATGCTGGTTGATCGCGTCTCCGACATCCTGACGATTTCGGCCGATCAGGTGCAGCCGGTTCCCGAGGTTACCGCATCCTTCGACCGCGCCTTCTGCGAAGGCATCATCGCGTCCGAAAACGGCATGATCTGCTTCCTGAACCTCGCCAAGATGTTCAAGGAAAACGAGACGGACGATCTGGTCGCCGCCTAAGCGCCATTCGATACAATCCGATCCCGCCCCGCCCGAGCAGCCCTCCGGCGGGGCGATCTCGTTTTCGGCCCTTCGGAGGTTGCTTCAGGCGTGGTTTTTTGGGCGCGCCACCTCTTTAAACTTTCGCGGCTTCCCACCATATCCTGAGCAAGTTCTTCGCCTCGGTTTCGGTCGTCGGCGAAGAAACATGGCTCGCCTCTTGAGGGAGCTCAATCTCAGTCATCGGCCTGTGCCTTATGAGGGCAGGGCGATTTAAGGAGGTCTATTTATGAATATTGAAAAATACTCCGAGCGGGTGCGCGGTTTCATCCAGTCGGCGCAGACCTATGCGCTGGCTCAGGGTCACCAGCAGTTCTCGCCCGAGCATGTGCTGAAAGTGCTGCTCGACGACGACCAGGGCATGGCGGCGTCTCTGATCGAGCGTGCCGGCGGCGACGCCAAGGCGGCCCGCCTTGCAAACGATGCCGCCCTTGACAAGCTGCCGAAGGTTTCCGGCGGCAACGGCCAGATCTATCTTGCCGCACCGCTTGCCAAGGTTCTCTCGACCGCCGAAGAGGCATCGAAGAAGGCCGGCGACAGCTTCGTCACGGTCGAGCGTCTTCTGCAGGCGCTGGCGATGGAATCGTCCACCGCGATCACGCTGAAGAATGCCGGCGTGACGGCGGTGACGCTCAACCAGGTCATCAACGAAATCCGCAAGGGTCGCACGGCCGACAGCGCCAATGCCGAACAGGGCTTCGACGCGCTGAAGAAATTCGCCCGCGACCTCACGGCGGAAGCCCGCGATGGCCGGCTCGATCCCGTGATCGGCCGCGACGACGAAATCCGTCGCACCATCCAGGTGCTCTCGCGCCGCACCAAGAACAACCCCGTTCTCATCGGTGAACCCGGCGTCGGCAAGACGGCGATCGCCGAAGGCCTGGCGCTGCGCATCGTCAATGGCGACGTGCCTGAGTCTCTGAAGGACAAGAAGCTGATGGCGCTCGACATGGGCGCTCTGATTGCCGGCGCGAAATATCGCGGCGAGTTCGAAGAGCGGCTGAAGAGCGTGCTCAACGAGGTGCAGGCCGAGAACGGCGAGATCATCCTGTTCATCGACGAGATGCACACGCTCGTCGGTGCCGGCAAGGGTGATGGCGCGATGGATGCCTCGAACCTGTTGAAGCCGGCGCTTGCGCGCGGCGAGCTGCATTGCGTCGGCGCGACCACGCTCGACGAATACCGCAAGCATGTCGAGAAGGACCCGGCGCTCGCCCGTCGTTTCCAGCCGATCGTCGTCGAAGAGCCGACAGTCGAGGACACGATCTCGATCCTGCGCGGCCTGAAAGAGAAGTACGAGCAGCACCACAAGGTCCGCATCTCGGATTCGGCTCTGGTTTCGGCCGCCACGCTGTCGAACCGCTACATCACCGACCGCTTTTTGCCCGACAAGGCGATCGACCTGATGGATGAGGCGGCTGCGCGCCTGCGCATGCAGGTCGATTCCAAGCCGGAAGAGCTCGACGAACTCGATCGCCGCATCATGCAGCTGAAGATCGAGCGCGAAGCGCTGAAGAAGGAAACGGATGTCGCCTCGGCCGACCGGCTGGTGCGGCTTGAGACCGAGCTCACCGATCTGGAAGAGAGTGCCGATGCGCTGACGGCCCGCTGGCAGGCGGAAAAGCAGAAGCTCGGCCTTGCCGCGGACCTGAAGAAGGAACTCGACGATGCCCGCAACGATCTGGCGATCGCCCAGCGCAAGGGCGAATTCCAGCGCGCCGGCGAATTGACCTACGGCGTCATTCCGGAGCTTGAAAAGAAGCTTTCGGAAGCCGAAGCGCAGGACAATGATCGCAGCGCCATGGTGCAGGAAGTCGTGACCCCCGACAACATCGCGCATGTCGTCTCTCGCTGGACCGGCATTCCGGTCGAAAAGATGCTGGAAGGCGATCGCGAGAAGCTGCTGCGGATGGAAGACGAGCTGGCGAAGTCGGTGATCGGCCAGGGCGATGCGGTTCAGGCCGTATCGCGGGCGGTGCGCCGTGCGCGCGCCGGCCTGCAGGATCCGAACCGGCCGCTCGGCTCGTTCATCTTCCTCGGCCCGACCGGCGTCGGCAAGACGGA
>NZ_DDHH01000204.1:545-1099 GCF_002338015.1 Rhizobium sp. UBA1881 | reverse complement strand
GACCGGCGTCGGCAAGACGGAGCTGACCAAGGCATTGGCCCGCTTCCTCTTCGATGACGAGACGGCGATGGTGCGCATGGATATGTCGGAATACATGGAGAAGCACTCCGTGGCCCGGCTGATCGGCGCCCCTCCCGGCTATGTCGGCTATGAGGAAGGCGGTTCGCTGACGGAAGCGGTGCGTCGCCGGCCCTATCAGGTCGTGCTGTTCGACGAGATCGAAAAGGCGCATCCTGACGTCTTCAACGTGCTGCTTCAGGTGCTCGACGACGGCCGCCTGACCGATGGCCAAGGCCGCACCGTCGACTTCCGCAACACGATGATCATCATGACGTCGAACTTGGGTGCCGAATATCTGACGCAGCTGAAGGACGGCGACGACAGCGATCTGGTGCGCGAGCAGGTGATGGAGATGGTGCGCGGCCACTTCCGGCCGGAGTTCCTGAACCGCATCGACGAGATCATCCTCTTCCACCGCCTGAAGCGGGACGAGATGGGCGCGATCGTCGAGATCCAGCTGCAGCGGCTGGTCAAGCTGCTCGCCGAGCGCAAGA
>NZ_DDHH01000204.1:0-331 GCF_002338015.1 Rhizobium sp. UBA1881 | reverse complement strand
CACCATCGAGCTCGACGACGAGGCCACGCATTGGCTCGCCAACAAGGGCTACGATCCTGTCTACGGCGCGCGGCCGCTGAAGCGGGTGATCCAGAAGTACGTCCAGGATCCGCTCGCCGAGCAGATCCTCGGCGGGCAGGTGCCGGATGGGTCGACGGTGAAGATCACCGGCGGGACTGATCGTCTGCTGTTCCGCACGAAGAGCGCCGGTGTCAGCGAAGCGGCGTAAGCGGATTTGTGTTTGATTGGAAACGGCGGCTTCGGCCGCCGTTTTTGTGTTTTGTCGGCGAAGCGCTGACGTTGGCGCTCGGCATACCCCCCTCTGTCCTGC
>NZ_DDHH01000203.1:0-3305 GCF_002338015.1 Rhizobium sp. UBA1881 | reverse complement strand
TCTGGCCGCCGCCCGTTACTTGGCGGCCGCGTCGGTGATGTCGTGCTTCCCGGCGCCCGTCGGTTCCTTGCTGATGATCTTCTGATCGAGCAGGGCCTTGGCGGTGCGGTCGTAGAGCGTGGTGTCGAGCTTGCCGGTGCCGTCGCCGATCAGCTTGGCCACTTCGCTCATCATCCGCTTCTGGTGGTTTTCGTCCTGACCGCCGGCATCGACGACGATGCCTGCCGCATCATCGGGGTTCTCGACGGCGTACTTCCAGCCCTTCATCGAAGCCTTGACGAACCTGGCCATCTTTTCCTTGAAGGCCGGGTCCTTCAGCTTCTCTTCATTGGCGTAGAGGCCGTCCTCGAGCAGGTCATTGCCCATGGCGGTGTAGTTGAAGACCGTCAACTCCTCAGGCTTGAAGCCGGCATCGATCGCCTGCCAGTATTCGTTATAGGTCATGACGGAGATGCAATCGGCCTGCTTCTGCAGGAGCGGCTGAACGTCGAAGCTCTGCTTCAACACGGTCACACCGTCCTTGCCGCCATCGGTCTTGAGGCCGATCTTGTTCATCCAGGCGAAGAAGGGATATTCGTTGCCAAAGAACCAGACGCCGAGCGTGTGGCCCTTGAAGTCAGCTTCGGTCTTGATCGGGCCGTCCTTGCGGCAGATCAGTTCCATGCCGGACTTCTGGAAAGGCTGGGCGATGTTGACGAGCGGAACCCCCTTTTCTCGGGCAACCAGCGCGCCGCCCATCCAGTCGACGATCACGTCGGCGCCGCCGCCGGCAATCACCTGCTCGGGCGCGATATCAGGACCACCCGGCTTGATGTCGACGTCGAGGCCTTCCTCTTCGTAGTAACCCTTCTCCTTGGCGACGTAGTAGCCGGCGAACTGCGACTGGGTGACCCACTTCAGCTGAAGCGTCACCTTGTCGGCGGCCATCGCGTGGCTTGCCGCCATCGCCATGGCGCTCGCCATCATTGCAAGAACCAGTTTTTTCATTTTCTTGTTCCCTTTTTCTTTCTTTACGCCCGACCCCAGTGTCGGGAATAAGCGACGCCTAGCCACCACGGATAGACGGATGCCAGAACGTCACCGCCCGCTCAGCGAGGGCGACGACGCCATAAAAGATCGAGCCTGCCAGCGCCGCGACGGCGATTTCGGCCCAGACCATGTCGACATTCATGCGGCCGATCTCGGTGGAGATGCGGAAGCCCATGCCGACGATCGGCGTACCGAAGAACTCCGCGACGATGGCACCGATCAGCGCCAGCGTCGAGTTGATCTTCACTGCATTGAAAATGAAAGGCATGGCCGCCGGCAGACGCAGTTTCAGCAGCGTCTGCCAGTAGCTGGAGGCGTAGGTCTGCATCAGGTCGCGCTCCATCGGACCGGATGCGGCAAGGCCGGCGACGGTGTTCACCAGCATCGGGAAGAAGGTCATGATGACGACGACGGCGGCCTTGGACTGCCAATCGAAGCCGAACCACATGACCATGATCGGGGCAACGCCGATCATCGGCAGCGCCGAGACCATGTTGCCGATCGGCAGCAGGCCACGGCGCAGGAAGGCGACGCGATCGGCAAGGATGGCGACGACGAAGCCCGCGCCGCAGCCGATGACATATCCGGCGAGCACGGCCTTGAAGATCGTCTGCCTGACATCATCGCCGAGGATCGGGAGCGATCCGACGATGCGGGCGGCAATTGCGCTCGGCGGCGGAAGGAGCACGAAGGGGATGCCGGCGCCGCGCGTGGCGGTTTCCCAGAGGATCAGGATCCAGGCGCCGAAGATGGCGGGCACCAAGAGCCGTAGCGCCGTATCGTCGGCGCGGGTGTTGGTTCTGATCTCGACGATCTCGCTGACCGTGCGCCAGGCAAGCAGCCAGCAGGCCGCCATCAGCAGGAAGAAGGGCTTTGCCGCGTAGCCTTCGTTCCCAGTCAGGCTCGACAGCAGAAGCCAGGCGCCACCATGGGCGCCGATGAAGAGCACCGTTGCGCGGCTGGTCTTCGACTGCGGCAGCAGGGAGATGAGAGCGGATGCCGCGATCAGGATGAAGGTGATCGCCGTCATGCCTGTCGATGGTGGCTTGCCTGATGCAGCGGAGAACAGCGGCAGCGTTGCCGCGGCGGCGATGGTGAGCAGGAGGGCGACGATCGACTGCCAGGATGCGTTCTTCATGCCGACCTCCCGCCCATGGCGCGATCGACGATCCTGGCGGCGATGCTGACGACCATGATCAGGAGCGCCGCCAGCAGCGAGCCGGCGATCAGTGCCGCCCAGATGTCGATGGTCTGGCTGTAATAGGAGCCGGCAAGCAGTTTGGAGCCGATACCGGCTACCGCTCCCGTCGGCAACTCGCCGACGATGGCGCCGACGAGGCTGGCGGCGATCGCCACCTTCATCGAGGTGAAGAGATAGGGCACGGAGGCCGGCACGCGCAGTTTCCAGAAGGTCTGGGCGGGCGAGGAATTATAGGTGCGCATCAGGTCGAGCAGCATGACCTCAGGCGAGCGCAGGCCCTTCACCATGCCGACGGTGACGGGGAAAAAGGAAAGATAGGTCGAGATCAGCGCCTTGGGGATCAGGCCGGTGATGTTGATGGCGCCCAAGACGACGATCACCATCGGTGCGATCGCCAGGATCGGGATGGTCTGCGAGGTGATGATCCACGGCATCAGGCTGCGGTCGAGCGCCTTGATATGGACGATGCCGACGGCGATGAGGATGCCGAGCAGCGTGCCGAGCGTGAAACCGAGCACGGTGGAGGAGAGGGTGACGCCCGAGTGATAGACGAGGCTGCGGTTGCTGGTGAGCTTGCGCAGGAAGGTGTTCTCGAAGACGTTCTGCGCCACCTGATGCGGGGCTGGCAGGAGGGGTTTCGGCTGCGATAGGGTTTTCTCGATGAACTCCATCGTGGTCGGGGTCTGGCCGGCGCGGGTGTCCATGTCGCGCTGGAAGGAGGCGTTCATCAGGATGGCCGCGATGTACCAGATGGCGACGAGGGCGGCCAGGATTGTGGTGACGGGGATGATCTTGTCTCTGAGGGTGTCTGGGGTCATGCGGCTTGCCTCGCATTGGCGAGGGTGTGTGGTGGGTTACCCCCCTCTGTCCTGCCGGACATCTCCCCCACAAGGGGGGAGATCGACTCGTTGCGGGACCTTCGCCAAACAATGAGCGTGGAGCGAGCGGATGCCTCCAGCCAATCTCCCCCCTTGTGGGGGAGATGCCCGTCATGGCATAGTGGGGAATCCCCGCTCCGCCGCCCGCTTCTCACCAGCCGATCAACCGATCAAGCCGCAACCGCACCCTGCTTGCG
>NZ_DDHH01000051.1:0-13176 GCF_002338015.1 Rhizobium sp. UBA1881 | reverse complement strand
TCTGTCCTGCCGGACATCTCCCCCACAAGGAGGGAGATCGGCTCGTGGCCTGCTCCCACCCAAGCAACGAGCGTGGAGCGAGCGGCTGCGCCCAGCCAATCTCCCCACCTGTGGGGGAGATGCCCGGCAGGGCAGAGGGGGGCGCCACGCAACGCAATGCCAACTGGAAAAGGGATCAGCGATGGCGACGATCGCTTCAGCAGAGACAAACGAGACGACCGAGCGGGTGCGCAGCCCGGGCTTTCGGCTGGCGCCGTGGGCTGCCTCCTATCTCCAGGCGACGCCGCTGATCCTGATCCTCGGCTTCTTCTTCATTCTGCCGATTTTGATGATCGCTGTCGTCAGCTTCTGGGATTACGACTTCGCCGGTCTCTATCCCGATTTCCTGACGATGAACTACGCCGAGACGCTCGGCTCGTGGGTGACGTGGAAGACCTATCTGAACACGCTGAAATTCACCGTCATCGTCTGGGCGCTCACCGTCTTCATCGGTTTCTGGGTCGCCTATTTCCTCGCCTTTCACATCCGCCGCACGTCGACGCAGATGATCCTGTTTCTGGTCTGCACCGTGCCGTTCATGACCTCGAACATCATCCGCATGATCTCCTGGATCCCGGTGCTCGGCCGCAATGGCCTGGTCAATTCGGCGCTGATCAAGATGGGGATCATCCCGCAGCCGATCGAATGGCTGCTCTATTCCGATTTCGCCGTGGTGCTTGCCATGGTGCATCTCTACACGCTGTTCATGGTGACGCCGATCTTCAACACGCTGATGCGCATCGATCGCTCGCTGTTCGAGGCGGCGCGCGATGCCGGCGCCAGCGGCTGGCAGATCCTCTGGAACGTCGTCATTCCGCTCGCCAAGCCCGGCATCGCCATCGGTTCGATCTTCGTCGTCACGCTCGTCATGGCCGACTTTTCGACGGTGCAGGTCATGTCCGGCGGGCAGAGCGCCTCGGTGGCGCTGATGATGAAGAACCAGATGTCGCTGCTGCAATATCCGGCCGCTGCCGCCAATGCCGTCGTGCTTCTGATCGTCGTGTTGATGATGGTCGCGGCCATCCTGCGCGTCGTCGATATCCGCAAGGAGCTTTGAGATGAGCCACGAAAAGCGAACCCTCGAATTCTACGTGCTCGCCGCCTTCTTCCTCCTGTTCGTGCTGTTCCTCTACGGCCCGCTGTCGGCGATCCTGATCCTCTCCTTCCAGGGCCCGGATGGCGGCCTGACATTCCCGCTCAACGGGGTCTCGGTCCACTGGTTCTTCAACCTGTTCGAAAAGCAGGCGGTGGGCGATTTCGGGGCCTCGTTCCGCCGGTCCTTCTCGCTCGGCCTGATGGTCATGGTCGTCACCGTCGTGGTGTCGCTGCTCGCGGGTCTTGCCTTCCGCCGCCGCTTCCGTGGCGCGACCTTGCTGTTTTACGCGACGGTTGCCAGCCTTGTGGTGCCGTCGATCATCATTTCGCTCGGCATCGGCGTAGTGTTCCAGCAGGGCGGGCTGAAGCCGGCATGGTATTCGTCGGCCTTCGGCGCGCATCTGACATGGACGCTGCCGTTTGGTGTGCTGATCATGTTCGCCGTCTTCAACCGCTTCTCGCCGGCTTATGAAGAGGCGGCGCGCGATCTCGGGGCGACGTCGTGGCAGACCTTCGTGCATGTCGTGCTGCCGATGATCGCGCCCAGCCTGATCGGCGTCGGCCTGTTCGGCTTCACGCTCTCCTATGACGAGTTCGCCCGCACGCTGATGACCTCTGGCAGCTACAACACGCTGCCGCTCGAGATCTACGGGATGACGACCAACGTGACGACGCCGGTGCTTTATGCGCTCGGCACGGTGACGACGCTGTTTTCCTTCACCATCATTCTCGTTGCGCTCGGCATCATGATGATGCTGCGCGGGCGCCAGGCAAAGACAAGCTGATCTCATGCGCATTCTGATCGTCAATCCGAACACGACATCCAGCATGACCGAGAAGGCGGCGACCGCCGCACGGCTCGTTGCCGCGACCGGCACCGAGATCGTTGCCGCCACCTCGAGAATGGGGCCGGTGTCGATCGAGGGGCATTATGACGGCGCGCTCGCCATTCCCGGCCTGCTGATGGAGCTGAAGGAGCGGGCAGGGACCTATGACGCGGCCGTGATCGCCTGCTTCGATGATACGGGCCTGGAGGCGTGCCGCAGCTTCGCCGATGTGCCGGTGCTCGGGCTCTGCGAATCTGCCGTCGTTACCGCCGGTTTCCTGGCGCAGCGCTTCACCGTGGTGACGACGCTGGAGCGTTCGCGGGTGCTGATCGACAACCTCGTGCGCCGCTATGGCATGGGCGACCGGGCGAAGGTTCGCGCGTCTGACATTCCGGTGCTGGAACTCGAGGATGAGGCGTCGGGCGCGATCGGCAAGCTGCGCGCCGAGATCGAGCGGGCGCTCAATGAGGATGGCGCGGAGGCGATCGTGCTCGGCTGCGCGGGGATGACCGATCTGGCGCGCGAGCTGCAGGAGATCTACGGCGTGCCCGTGGTCGATGGCGTGGCGGCGGCCGTCAAGCAGGCCGAGGCGCTGGTGTCGCTGGGGCTGTCGACGAGCAAGCGCGGCTCCTATGCCGCGCCGCTTGCCAAGCCGTTTCTCGGCGAGATGAGCCGATTTGCACCCATGCAGACGGCAGGCTGAGGTCTGTCCCTGGGCCGTCGCCATGCATAGCGTATCACCACGATTCCGCTTTACTTTTTCGCTCTCCTGACGATGCTCAGCAAAAAGCATTCGAGGAGAGGAAACAGACATGACCATGCCGGACGACGACCTTGCGCGCATTGCCGAACAGGAGAAGGTGCTGAGCTTCGACAGTTTTGATCTGGCGACGGCGTGGCAGCTGGGCAAGCTGCTGCAGGAGTTGGGTTCGGAGCGTGGCCTGGGTATCGCGATCGATATCAACCTTCACTCGATGCCGGTCTTCTACGTGGCACTTCCCGGCGTGACGCCCGATAACGTCCAGTGGGTGCGCCGCAAGCGCAATCTGGTGCTGCGCTATTTCCGCAGCAGCTATGCCATCGGCCTCGACCTGAAGGCCAAGGGCAAGACCGTGGCCGATAACGGCCTGTCGGACGCCGACTATGCGCCGCACGGCGGTAGCTTCCCGATCAACGTCAAGGGCACCGGCTGCATCGGCTCGGTCACCGTCTCCGGCCTGCCGCAGCGCGACGACCACAATCTCGTCGTCGAGGCGCTGGCGCTGATGCTGGCCAAGGATCTCGACGCGCTGCGTCTGGCTTGATGCCGTTTGAACCGTTCCGGCCCGTCATGTCGGGCCGAATTGGTCTTACACCTTCTCGGCAACCCAGACGGTCGGGGCGCCGAGGATGCCGCCGGTGCGCATGGCGGAGCGGAGTTCCTCCAGCTGCATGAAGGCCTTCGCGGCCTCTGGTGTCGCGAATTCGTGGGTGACGGTGATGTCGTTGGGGTTGTCGGCGGATTGGAAGACCGCCTCTGCTATCACGCCGTTTGCCGCCTGCACCGAGCGGAAGCCGTCATACACCTTGCGCCAGGCCGTATAGTCCGAAACCTCATGCCGTACGAACACTGTCGTCATGTTCCGCTCCTGCGTTGCATTCACATGTTTCGTTGGGATGCCCAGGCGTCAGCCTACCACCGATGAGGGGTTCGCGCGCGTGGAAATCGGCTCGCGGGCATTGCGCATCGCACACCACTGAAATTGCATGTATGCTGGCGAGATCTCGATCAGGGAACAGGATCGATGACGCGTCGTTTGCGCATTCTTGCGGCGTTGCTCTCCCTGGCACTGATCAGCGCCGGGCCGGCCGATGACGGGCGGTGGTATGCGGGGGACTACTCGTTTTCCGACGAACTCGGCGGTTTCCGTATCCTGTCCATATCAGGCGCTGGCACGCGGGAGGATCCGATCGAGATCCGCGAGGCGTTCGACAGCCTCGCGCCGGTGACGCTGGTGATCCGCTTCGCCAAACCCGCGGAGCTGAAGACAACGGTGCCCGGCTCGTTTCATCTGCGTGTGGTGGCGGTGAACCGGAGCGGGCTGGCGTGGATCGGCTTCGGCTTCGAATTGCAGGAAATCCGCGGCAAGCCCAGCGATTTCTATGACGGGCTCTCCTTCGGGCAGGCCGATCCCAATCCGGCGCTGATCTCGTCCAGCCGTTTCCTGCATTTCGAAAGCCGCTTCGAGAGTTTCGATCGGCTGAATTTCGACGACGGGCATCTCGATCCAGGCGAGCAATCGAGGTTCGGCTTCTTCGTTTCCGATGTCACACCGGTCCCGGAGTTCTATCTGGTCGAGGAGCCGCGTATTCCGTCGTCATGAATGAAAACGGCGCCGTGGATGCGGCGCCGCCTTGTTTCACTGTCAGATCTTGCCGCCGGCTTCGGGGATCACCTTGGTCAGGCTGCCGGTGGCCGGGAAGAGGGGGATGAGGCAGGCCTGCAGGGCGTGGTAGATGTCGCCCTTGCCGGGGAAGATGGTGTGAGCGGGGACCATGTCTTCCGTCAGTTCCTCGTGCCAGCCGCCGTTTTTGTGGTCGATGAAGCGGCGCTCGATCACGTTCCAGATCTTGCGGTAGCTTTCCTCGTGGTAGTCGCTCGGCAGGTGTTCGTTGAGGTAGTGGGCCGCTGCCGCACCCTCGCAGGCGGGCCACCACATCTTCTGGCGCTTGTCCGGGCGGTCTTCCCAGTCGAGCGTATAGAAGAAGCTGCCGTTCTTGTCGTCCCAGCCGAGCGCCATTGCCTGCGAGAACAGGCCCTTGGCGGCATCCGGCAACCATTCCAGCGTCTTGCCGCCGAGCGCCCAGAGTTGCAGCAGCAGGCGCGCCCATTCCAGCGAGTGGCCGGGCGTGGTGCCGGCTGGGCGGAACATCTCGTTCGGATGATAGTAGTTCTTGTCGAGCGTCCAGTTCGTGTCGAAATGTTCGGCGACGCGCCAGTCGACGGAACCGGCCGCGCGACGGATGACGAGGTCGGCGATGCTTTCGGCTTTGGCGAGGTAGTCGCGGTTGCCGGTTGCCTCGAAGGCCGCCATCAGGGCTTCGGTCAGGTGCATGTTGGAGTTCTGGCCACGATAGGTGCCGCCGTCGAGCGGCTGCCAGTCGGCGGTGAATTCCTCGGCGATGGCGCCGTGCTTTTCTTCCCAGAAGCGGGTGTTCAGGACTTCGGTGATATCGGCGAGCATGCCGTCGGCGAGCGGGTGGCCGATGGTCTTGGCGGAGGAGGCGGCAAGCAGCACGAAGGCGTGGCCGTAGCCCTGCTTGTTGGTGTCAACAGGGCCGTCATTGTTCAGCGACCAGAAATAGCCGCCATTCTCTCGGTCCCGGTGGTGGTTCCAGATGTATTGCATGCCGTGGTCTACGACATCTGAAGCGCCAGGGCGGCCAAGCAGGGTGCCGATCGAGAAGCAATGGACGGCGCGGGCGGCGATATGGATGCCGCGCACCTGGCCGTCCGCGTCGAGCGGCTTGCCGGTGTCGTCGAGATCGTAGAACCCACCTTTGGGATTGATGGAATCATGCTGGAAGAAATCGAACAGGCCATTGGCCTGGGCGACGAGCCAGTCGCGGTGGTAGGTGCGCGTCGTCCAGTTGCCGAGCGCGGCGTCGCCGATTGCAGGTGCCATGATACTCCTCCGATTTCATACACAATGCTTTGAAATTGCCTATATAGGGGGCGTTCGAGTCTGTCATCCGCCGTGCGCCGGCAATGGCGAAATTGTCGCTGATATATTGACATAAAGATATCTTTATGTGATTTGGGCGGCTTGTCTTTATAATGACGTCAAGGAGTCCGCCCGTGTTCAACAATCTGTTTGGCCCCGAAGGGGAAAAGCGCGACGGCAGTGAAGTGTTTGCAGCGCTCAGGAAAGCCGCCAGCGAACGCATTCTCGTCCTTGACGGCGCCATGGGCACGCAGATCCAGGGGCTGGGTTTCGACGAGGATCATTTCCGCGGCGACCGCTTCATCGGCTGCGCCTGCCACCAGAAGGGCAATAACGACCTTCTCATTCTCTCGCAGCCGGATGCGATCGAGGAGATCCATTACAAATACGCCAAGGCCGGCGCCGATATTCTCGAGACCAACACCTTCTCCTCCACCCGCATCGCGCAGGCCGACTACGCGATGGAAGGCGAGGTGTATGCGCTGAACAAGGAAGGTGCCGAAGTCGTGCGCCGCGCCTGCATCCGTGCCGAGCGCGAGGATGGCCGCCGCCGTTTCGTGGCCGGCGCCATCGGCCCGACCAACCGCACAGCCTCGATCTCGCCTGATGTCAACAATCCGGGCTTCCGCGCCGTCACCTTCGACGACCTGCGCATCGCCTATGCCGAGCAGATCGACGGCCTCATCGATGGCGGCGCCGATATCATCCTGATCGAGACGATCTTCGACACGCTGAACGCAAAGGCTGCGATCTTTGCCTGCGAGGAGCGCTTCGAGGCGAAGGGCATCCGTCTGCCGGTCATGATCTCGGGCACGATCACCGACCTTTCCGGCCGCACGCTGTCGGGCCAGACGCCGTCGGCCTTCTGGAACTCGGTGCGCCACGCCAACCCCTTTACGATCGGCCTCAACTGCGCGCTCGGCGCCAACGCCATGCGTCCGCACCTGCAGGAACTGTCGGGCGTTGCCGATACCTTCATCTGCGCCTATCCGAATGCCGGCCTGCCCAACGAGTTCGGCCAGTATGACGAGACGCCCGAACTGATGGCGGCGCAGATCGACGAGTTCGCCCGCGAAGGCCTCGTCAACATCGTCGGCGGCTGCTGCGGCTCGACGCCTGAACATATCAAGGCGATTGCCGAGGTTGTCGCCAAGTACAAGCCGCGCCCGATCCCCGAGCACCGTCCGTTCATGTCGCTGTCGGGTCTCGAGCCCTTCGAGCTCACCAAGGACATCCCCTTCGTCAACGTTGGTGAGCGCACCAACGTCACGGGTTCGGCACGCTTCCGCAAGCTGATCACCAATGCCGATTACACGGCAGCACTCGATGTCGCGCGCGACCAGGTCGAAAACGGCGCGCAGATCATCGACATCAACATGGACGAAGGTCTGATCGATTCCGAAAAGGCGATGGTCGAGTTCCTGAACCTGATCGCCGCCGAGCCGGATATCGCTCGCGTGCCCGTCATGATCGACAGTTCCAAGTTCTCGATCATCGAATCCGGCCTGAAGCGCGTTCAGGGCAAGCCGATCGTCAACTCGATTTCGCTGAAAGAGGGCGAGGAGAACTTCCTTTCGCAGGCGAGGTTGCTGCATGCCTATGGTGCGGCTGTCGTCGTCATGGCCTTCGACGAGACCGGCCAGGCGGATACCTATGACCGCAAGGTCGAGATCTGCACGCGCGCCTACAAGCTCTTGACCGAAAAGGCGGGCTTCCCGCCCGAGGACATCATCTTCGACCCGAACGTTTTCGCGGTTGCCACCGGCATCGAAGAGCACAACAATTACGGCGTCGATTTCATCGAGGCGACGCGGACGATCCGCAAGACGATGCCGCTGGTGCATATTTCGGGCGGCGTTTCGAACCTCTCCTTCTCGTTCCGCGGCAACGAGCCGGTGCGTGAGGCGATGCATGCCGTGTTCCTCTACCACGCGATCCAGGCGGGCATGGATATGGGCATCGTCAATGCCGGTCAGCTGGCGGTCTACGACCAGATCGACGCCGAGCTGCGCGAGGCCTGCGAGGACGTGGTGCTGAACCGCCGCAGCGACGCCACCGAGCGGCTGCTCGAAGTGGCGGAGAAGTTCCGTGGCGGGGCTGCCCGCGAGGGACGTGTGCAGGATCTCTCCTGGCGCGAATGGTCGGTCGAGAAACGGCTTGAACATGCTCTGGTCAACGGCATCACCGAATATATCGATGCCGATACGGAAGAGGCGCGCCTTGCCGCGGCCCGTCCGCTCCACGTCATCGAAGGCCCTCTGATGGCCGGCATGAATGTGGTCGGCGATCTCTTCGGCTCGGGCAAGATGTTCCTGCCGCAGGTCGTCAAGTCGGCGCGCGTGATGAAGCAGGCCGTGGCCGTGCTCCTTCCCTACATGGAAGAGGAGAAGCGGCTGAACGGTGGTGACGACCGCAAGTCGGCCGGCAAGATCCTGATGGCGACCGTCAAGGGCGACGTCCACGATATCGGCAAGAACATCGTCGGCGTCGTGCTTGCCTGCAACAATTACGAGATCATCGACCTCGGCGTCATGGTGCCGGCGACGAAGATCCTGGAGACGGCGGTGGCCGAGAAGGTCGACGTAATCGGCCTGTCGGGCCTGATCACGCCGTCGCTCGACGAGATGGTGCACGTGGCGGCCGAAATGGAGCGCCAGGGTCTGGACCTGCCGCTCCTGATCGGCGGCGCCACGACCAGCCGCGTCCATACCGCGGTGAAGATCCATCCCGGCTATAACAAGGGCCAGACGGTCTACGTCACCGACGCCAGCCGCGCGGTCGGCGTGGTTTCGTCGCTGCTCTCGCCGGAGAACCGCGACGGCTATATCACCGATATCCGCGCCGAATACGCCAAGGTTGCCGCGGCCCATGCCCGCAGCGAGGCCGAGAAGGTGCGCCTGCCTCTGGCGCGTGCCCGCGAGAACGCGCAGAAGGTCGATTGGGCCGCTTACGCGCCCGCCAAGCCGAGCTTCCTCGGAACCAAGGTGTTCGAGGATTACGATCTGGCGACGCTCGCCGAATACATCGACTGGACGCCGTTCTTCCAGACCTGGGAGCTGAAGGGTCGCTATCCTGCCATTCTCGAGGATGAGAAGCAGGGCGAGGCGGCACGTGCGCTCTGGGCGGATGCGCAGGGGATGCTGAAGAAGATCATCGACGAGAAGTGGTTCCGTCCGCGCGCCGTCATCGGCTTCTGGCCGGCCGGCACCGTCGGCGATGATATCCGCCTGTTTGCGGACGATAGCCGCAAGGAAGAACTCGCGACCTTCTACACGCTGCGCCAGCAGCTTTCGAAGCGCGACGGCCGGCCGAATGTGGCGCTGTCGGACTTCGTGGCGCCTGTCGACAGCGGCGTACAGGATTATGTCGGCGGCTTCGTCGTTACCGCCGGTATCGAGGAAGTGGCGATTGCCGAACGCTTCGAACGCGCCAACGACGATTACTCGTCGATCCTCGTCAAGGCGCTGGCCGACCGCTTCGCGGAAGCGTTTGCCGAGCGCATGCACGAAGAGGTGCGCCGCGAATATTGGGGCTATGCCAAGGGCGAGGCGTTCAGCAAGGAGCAGCTGATCACCGAGGAATATGCCGGTATCCGCCCGGCGCCCGGCTATCCGGCGCAGCCCGATCATACCGAGAAGAAGACGCTGTTCGCGCTTCTCGATGCCGAAAACGCCGCCGGCGTGAAGCTCACCGAGAGCTACGCCATGTGGCCGGGTTCGTCCGTTTCGGGCATCTATATCGGCCACCCCGACGCCTACTACTTCGGCGTTGCCAAGGTGGAGCGGGATCAGGTCGAGGATTATGCCGGCCGCAAGGGCATGGAGATCTCCGAGGTCGAGCGCTGGCTCGGGCCGGTGCTCAACTACGTGCCGTCCAAGCCGCGCGACGAAGTGGAAGACGCGGCCTGATCGGGCGCGTCTTCAGGCACTGATTCAATTGCCGAAGAAAATGATTCAGGATCATCGGCCAAGGGCTTGATCCTGAATCGGAAATTGCCGTTTCGTCGGTGTGATGTCAGGTCGTGAGTTCGACCAGGATCGCTGTCGTGTCGTCGCTCTGCTTGAAGCGCGGATAGCGCAGGCCCTCAGGATCGGTCTCGCGCTCGAAGCGGCGGAGTTCCTCGATCATCGGGGCGAGGCCCTTGTCGAGTGCCGCGCGCACCAGGCTTGCGGCGTCATAGGCTTCGTAGAGCACGACCAGATCGGCGAAGCCGTCGCTGCAGATGATGGCGTGGGCGCGGCCCTTGATCTTCAATTCTTCCGACACGAGATGATCGGCCGATTCAGGCACGAGACCCAAGGTCCAGATGCCGCCCGCGGTGTTCTGGCTCTCACGGTGGCGGCGCAGAGCCGCGAGCGTTTCCGCATTGCCGAGCGCGCCGCCATCCCTAGTGATGCCGCCGGTGCGGGCGATATGGCTTTGCGCATGGGCCTGCTCCCTGGCATAGGCGTCGGGAAGGGCCATGTGAAAGCTGACCGATCCATCTTCCTGCAAGAGGAAGACGCAGGAATCGCCGAGGCCGTAGAAGGTCAGGCGGTCGTCGGTGGCGTGGATCATCGAAAAGGCGGATAGCGGCCAGGCGTAGCGTGGGGCGTCGGGGTTGCCGCCGAGGAATGTAGCCCTGGCATCCTGTGACACGGCGCGCGCGACGTCGGAGACCGGCGTCTCACGCGTGATCTGTTGCCTGAAACCATCCGCGAAGCGTGCGGCGACCCAAGCGGCGTCGCTGCCGGATGCGTCCATGTATTGGCGGTCGCCAAGGCCGGTCGCGCCATCGATCACGAAGGCGCAGGCCTCGTTATATCCGAAGCGGTCGTCGTTCGGCTTGGCCGGATTTCCCGGTACGGAGCGCGCGTCGAGGATCTTGATCTGAGGTGCCGGCATCGTTCTTCAGTTCCTCATCATGGGAGCCAGTGGAAGGCCGAGCAGGTCGGCCGTCGCGGATGTGGTGACGTCTCGGTCAGCCGAGAACCGGGCGCATGAAGCTGCGCTCATAGCTGATGATGCTGCGGTTGCGCTTGTCCAGATCGAATGCCGCTTGGCACTCGGGATCGACGGCCATGCGCGTGCGGTAGTCTTCGTATGCGGCAAGGCTCGGGAAAGAGAACAAGGCGACCGCGATGTTGTTGGCGCCTTCCGAGGGGAGGAAATAGCCGTGATGGTTGCCGCCCATGCGGTTGACGATGGGGATCCAGAGCCTGGCGTATTCCTCGAATTCGGCGACCTTATAGGGGTCGATGACATAACGCAGATGGCAAGTAATCATTGAAATATCTCTCATTGATCGAGCCGGCTGAAATGCCTGCCGGCCCGCTATTGGCTTATTGTGCTGTTGTCAGGCGCCGGCTGCAAGCCGCTGGTTGAGTTCCTCGATGCCCACATCGGCTTCCACCGTGTCGCCCTTGACGAGCAGGTAGACGCCGAGCGCGAAGGCAAGGGCTGCGATGAACAGCAGGTAATAGGCATGCGCCATCGGGTTCAGCGGCAGCAAGGAGGCGACCGCCAGCGGCGTCAGTCCGCCGAAGATGGCGTAGGAGACGTTGTAGGAGAAGGAGAGGCCGGTGAAGCGGACGCGGGCCGGGAAGGCGCGGACCATCACGTAAGGCACCGCGCCGACGAGGCCGACGGAGAGGCCCATGATCGCATACAGCACGAAGAGCACGGTCAGCGAGGTCGCGGCGTAGGTGTAGAAGGCGAAGGTGGCCGCGCCGAAGAAGATGCTGGCGACGATGAAGAAACGCCCGGAGCCGACGCGATCGACGATCGCACCCGCGGCCGCCGTGCTGAAGATCAGGAACAGCGTGCCGAAGCTGGTCGCGGCCAGCGATTGCTGCGCGGTGTAGCCGTAGAGCTTCTGCAGGAAGGTCGCGGTCATCAGCGTGGTGACGACGATGGCGGCCGAGAGAATCCAGGTAAGCAGCATGGAGATGACGACGCCGCGCGGATAGTCGCGCAGCACCGCCTTCAGCGGCAGTTCGCGCATCAGCGAGCGGCTCTGCTTCATTTCGGCGAAGATCGGCGTCTCCTGCAGCCAGCGGCGGAGATAGACTGCAACGAGACCGAAGATGCCGCCGAGGAAGAAGGGGATGCGCCAGGCGTAGGCCGCGACATCCTCGGGCGTGAAGGCCGAGTTGATGATGGTGGCGATGAAGGAGCCGAGCAGGATGCCGAGCGACAGACCCGATGTCAGGAAACCGCAGGCAAAGCCGACGCGGCGGAAGGGAACGTGTTCGGCCACGAAGGTCCAAGCGCCGGGCACCTCGCCACCGATGGCCGCACCCTGCAGGACGCGCATCAGGATCAGGAGGATCGGTGCCGCGATGCCGATCGTGGCATAGGTCGGCATGGCGGCCATGCCGAGCGTCGACAGCGCCATCAGCATGATCGAGAAGGCAAAGACGCGCTTGCGGCCGAACATGTCGCCGAAATGGGCGAGCACGATGCCGCCGATCGGGCGCACCAGATAGCCGGCGGCGAAGATGCCGAAGGTCTGGATCGTCACGAGCCAGTCGGGCATGTCGGGCGGGAAGAACAGGTGGCCGATCACGCTGGCGAAGAAGACGAAGATGATGAAATCATAGAACTCCAGCGCGCCGCCGAGGGCGGAGAGGCCGAGCGTCTTGAAATCCTGGGCGGTGAGGCGGCGAGGGGCGGCTGCGGGCGTCGTGGTGGGGGACATGATGCGGGCTTCTTGCGGTATGACTTCGGTTGTGCCGTCGTCGCGCAATGAGTTGGGGATTTCAAGCGTTTTCTGGTGTTTTCGCGTCATGTTGCGGCGTCGGCGCGCCCGCTGTGGCAAAGCCGCAAACGGAAAAGGCGCCGCCATGGGCGACGCCTTTAAAATCGGAAAGTCCGGTGATCAATCCCGGATAACCAGCAGATCCGCCGCCATGAAGCGCAGGGTCACTGTTTCGCCGGTCGCCGGCGGCTTGACGCCGGGGCTGTTGAACATGTCGAAGGAGATGACGTTGCCGCCGACGTTCATGCGGGTGCGGATGACGGAACCGAGGAAGTGGGCGGAGACGACTTCGCCTGTGAGCTTCGTGTCGCTCGGGGTGCTTTCGGCAAGCGATCCGGCTTCCGGGCGCAGCGCCAGTGAGACGGTGTCGCCGGCCTTGTAGGTGGAGATGTTTTCGCGGAGCGTCACGCCCTGGTCGCCGATCTGGATGCGGTTGACCGAGGGGTCGACGACCTTGGCCTCGATGATGTTCAACGTGCCGACGAAGGATGCGACGAAGCGCGTGGCCGGCGTGTTGTAGATCTCGAAGGGGGTGCCGATCTGGTCGGCGCGGCCGCCGTTCATGACGACGATGCGGTCGGAGATCGACAGCGCCTCTTCCTGGTCGTGGGTCACGAAGATGGTGGTGATGCCCAGTGACTGCTGAATCTGGCGGATTTCCTCGCGCAGCGAGACGCGGATCTTGGCGTCGAGAGCAGAGAGCGGCTCGTCGAGCAGCAGCACCTGCGGCTTGGCGGCGAGGGCGCGGGCGAGCGCCACGCGCTGCTGCTGG
>NZ_DDHH01000049.1:10047-10358 GCF_002338015.1 Rhizobium sp. UBA1881 | reverse complement strand
CGCACATGCCTCGATGGGGAAATGGCGGCGGTTTACGCAAGCCGCGCCATTTCGCCGTCGCAAACATCAAGCCCGGGCGAGGTGCCCGGGCTTTTGGGGTTTAGGCATTCTGGCTTTGGCGCTCGGCAAAAAGCGCGGTTAGCGGCAACGTTTGTGCTGAAGGCTCTCAGGTGCCGGAGAACTGGGCCGCGCGCGGTCCGGCAAGGGTCACCTGCCATGCGCTCTTGTTGTTGAAATTCTGGCTGGCGAGGAAGGTGTATCCGGTGCTGGACCAGGGCTTAACGCTGCCTGCGAGATTGTCGAGCACGTAG
>NZ_DDHH01000049.1:0-9910 GCF_002338015.1 Rhizobium sp. UBA1881 | reverse complement strand
GCGAGATTGTCGAGCACGTAGTCGCCCGACTTCAGGCGGGCGAGAAGCACGACGTGGTTGCCGCCGTTGCGGTCGATGACCACGGATATGGCGAGCTTGTTTGCGGGAAAGCCGGCGTCGAGCAGGGACTTCATCTTCAAAAGCGCGTAGTCTTCGCAATCGCCCTTGTTGTTGATCGGCAGCGACCAGTATTCGGCCTTGCCCGTCGTCGAGTAATCCGTCGCCGGCCGGACGCTCGAATTCGCATCGCGGTTGATCTTCTTCAGAAGCGGCATCGCCTTTTCGTCGCTGATCTCTCCGCTGCTGGTGTTGTGGCAGAGCCATGCATAGCGAGTGCAGGCCGAGGGGAAGCCGATGGGCGCGCCGATCGAGCGGGATGCGCGCAGCGTCGAGCCGGCCGTGCTGGTATTGGGGAAGGCCATCAGCATTGTCGCCAATACTGAAATCATGAATGATATGCGCATGATCACACCTTTCGGCTCGCCGCGTGAGCACGCGGCGGCAGTCTATGCTGCTGAATTTGATTGAAATTTTATGCGTTAGAGGTTGAAGACGTACTAACGGTTCGGCCTGTCAACGCGGCCGTCTATTAGCGCCTTCTTACCTTCTGATGGTGAGTCGGACAAGGAAATCGCGGGTGCTGTCAGGCAAAGCCCACAGATCTTTGCGTTCGATGCCCGCCCGCTTATCCGACCGTCATCCGCCGCAGCCTGTCGCTCTTCCAATAGAACTGGTGGGCGAGCGCGCCGAGCATGTGCAGGCCGATCAAGGCCCACAGGATGACCTTAAATATCTCGGCATGAACGGAGCCTGCCGCGCTTATCCCCAGATAGTAGGCGGCCATTCCGCTCAGCGGCATGGCGAGCAGCAGAAGGTAGAGCAGAGCATGCGCGATGCCGGCGGCCGTGCGTAGCAGGGGCGGCTCCGCCGATGACGATGCCGGCACGCCCTGCGTTGCCCTGAGGACGAGGCGAAATGCCACCGCAACCAGGATCGCGATGCCGGCCCAGGCGTGGATGTTGGCGCTTGCGATCTGGTCCGCAGTCGCTGTGCCGTTGAGGCGCATGCTGCGATGCCAGGCATTCATGCCGTCGGGGAGCAGGAGATTGAAGAAGACGAGCAGCGCGGTCAGCCAATGCAGGATGCGTTGCGCGAGTGAATAGGATCGCGGGGAGGAAGAAGTCGCGGCGTGCGTTTCAAGCGGCATGCGGATCGCTTTCGGTTTTCAGCCCAGGCGCCGCATAGCGGTCTCGACTGACGCAAGCCTGAAACGCGCCCGCGCCGCCTGCTGCCGACACGAAAAAGCCCGGTGCAGGACCGGGCTCTTTCGACAGGCGGCGTGCCGCCTTGATATACGTTAGGTCAGAACTTGAAGCCGACGCCTACGGTCACGACGTTCTGGTTGAAGTCGGTATCGACGCCCAGAAGGTCCTTGCTGCCGTAATCGTTGTAACGATATTCGAGGCGGCCGAAGATGTTGTCGGTGAAGGCGTAGTCGACACCGGCGCCGACCGTCCAGCCGGAGAAGGTGGCGCTGTCGCTGCCGAGAGGCGTATCGACATGGCCGCGTGCTCCGGTCCAGCCGGCCGCACCGTAGAGCAGGGCGTGGTCAAGCGCGTAACCGACACGGGCGCGAACCGATCCCGTCGTGTCGAACTTGTAGCTGTTGACGCCGACGTCTTCGGAGTTCCAGTTGTAGGACACGTCGCCTTCGACACCCAGCACGATGCTGTTGTCCAGCTGCCAGTTATAGCCGGCGAAACCGGTGATCAGGCCGCCGTTCATGTTGGACGAGCCGATGCCGGAGAAATCACCATTGCCCCAGGCGCCGCCGCCCTGAAGACCGGTGTAGAAGCCCGTCCATGTGAAGACAGGTGCTGCCTGCTCGACGGGTGCGGGTGGTGGTTCGGAGACAAGGTCGGCCGCCGAGGCTGACCCGGCAAGCATGAGTATCGCTGCTGACGCAGTAACGATGCGAACATTCATGATAAGATCCCTCTCCTATGAATAAGGGTACACTCTTCACTTCAATCGGGAACCGCGGTGCCCAACCGTGGATCGCTGCGTTACGCACGCTGAAAGCGTGCCGCAGACAATGGCGCCTATGCGACCCGACGTACCAACGTCGCCACATCTCGAATGGTTCCATCACAAATGGCTAATTTTACGGCGAAAGGCCGGAAGGGTGCCTATTCGGCCGCCAAAGTCGCGTTTCTCTGGCTCAGGAATGCGCTTATATCGGCGGCAGGCATCGGTCGGCCGAAGAAGTAGCCTTGGCCGACATCGCAGCCGAGCTCCAGCAGGTGGTTCAGCTGACGCGGCTCCTCGATGCCCTCGGCCGTGGTCTTGATGTTGAGGCTGACGCCAAGCGCCAGCATCGCGCGCACGATCTTTTCCTGGCGCTCATCGTCGCGATAGGTGGCGATGAAGCTCTTGTCGATCTTGATCTTGTCGAAGCGGTAGCTGGCGAGCTGCGACAGGCTGGAATAGCCGGTGCCGAAATCGTCGAGCGCGATCTGCACGCCGGCATCGTGGAGTTCGTCGAGGACGGCAGCGGCGCTCGCCGGGTCCTGGATCAGGGCGTTTTCGGTGATCTCGATCTCGAGACGGTGGGCGGGAAGATCGTTGACCGTCAGCGCCTTGAAGATGCGCGCCGTCAAGAGACGGTCTTCCATCTGCACCGGCGAGACGTTGAAGGAGAGCGTGATGTGATCGTCCCAGGCGAGCGCATCATTGCAGGCCTGGCTCAGCAGATCCTCGAAGAGGACGGTGATCAGCCCGGTCTCTTCGGCAATGCCGATGAAGACGGCGGGTGGAATGCTGTTGCCCTCGTCGTCGGTCCAGCGGGCCAGCGCCTCGAAGCCGCAGACCTCGTCGGTCTTTAGATCGATCAGCGGCTGATAGAAGGGGCGGATCGCCTTGTTCTTGATCGCCACACGGAGCTTGGCTTCGAGCGAGGCGCGCAGAGCCACCTTGTCGCGCATAGAGGCTTCGAAGGCGAGGTAGTTGTTCGGCCCGCGCGACTTGGCCTCATACATGGCGAGGTCGGCGCGGTGGGCGGTGTCTTCCAGTCGCTCGCCCTGCTGCCAGCGGTCATAGCCGACGCTGGCGCCGACTTCGACGGCAAAGCCGTTGATATGGATCGGGCGGGTCACGGCCTGGATCAAAAGCCGCGAAAGACGCTCCTCGTGCTGCGACGAAAGGCCGGTCGCAACGATGATGAATTCGTCGCCGCCGAAACGATAGACGGAGTCGGCGCTGCCGATGGCGCAGATGCGCTTGGAGACCTCCACCAGAAGCGCATCGCCGCCATTGTGGCCGATCAGGTCGTTGACCTTCTTGAAGCCATCGAGATCGACACAGAAGATGCTGACATTGCGCTCCCATTCGTCGCTATATGCATCGATCTGCGCGCGCCGATGCAGGAGAACGGCGCGCTCGAAGGCGTAGCGGTTGGGAAGCTTGGTCAGGTGGTCGTGCGTCGCGGTCCAGTCGGCCTTGGCTTCCGCCTTGGCACGCAGGTCCATTTCCTTGCGGAGATCGGTGATGCGCAGGACGGAATAGACGAAGCTCATCGTGCCGGCGACGGCGAGCGCCAGCACCAGCTTGTCGGCGCCGTAGCTATCGAATTGCTGGACGAACAAGGCGAGCAGATCGCCAAATTCCAGCACCGCGCCGACGACCCACAAGGCCGCGCCAAGCACTATCAGGGACAGCCACTGCCGTCCGGCTCTGCTCCGGAAAAATACCGGCATGCTCCCCACTCCATCTCCACCTTGGCGGGATATAGCACGGAAGTCTAAAGTATCCGTTGAAACTAGGGGGTGACTTCTAGTTATCTCCGCCTACTCATAGGCGTATCCGTATCTAATGAAATACGGGAAAGGAAACGGGCGAACATCGTCGTTCGCCCGCTATTCACATGCTCTACAGATGCATCAGCATGGATACGGTGACGGCCAGGCACAGAAAGATCGCGCCGCCCGTGAACCGCATGAGACGCGTGCGTTTCAGCCGCGCCCCGTTCCAGTCGTAAGACATGGTCAGGCCTCCTTTTACGAAGGATTATCACCTGGAAATGCCAGGCGATTTAGCTTTTGCGCAATTGGCTTGCGCAAGGCTTATCTAAATTTCTGGATGTGAAACTATCGAAATTACACGCGATCGAAGCGCAGCGACCAGCGTGTGCCGTTGCTGGTCATCCTGATGGCGGAAAGCGGCTCCACATCGATATGCCAGAAGGACGACAATGGCGCTCCAAGCGCGATCAGCACCGCGACGCGGATGGTGGGAGCATGGCTGATGGCGATGGCGTGGCCGCCGAGCGCGGATTGGGCCTGCATCCAAGGCGCGACGCGGTCATGAAGGGCGCGGATGCTTTCGCCGCCGTGCGGGGCGGCGTCGGTGTCGGTCAGCCAAGTAGAGAGGGCGTCCGGTTCGCTCTCCTGCAGCGTCATGATCGACTGGCCGGCCCATCGGCCATAATCGCAATCGGCCAGGGTGGGGACGACCTCTGCCTTGAGGCCGAGGGCATCGGCCGTCTGGCGGGCGCGCAGCGCTGGACTGGTGAGGATGCGGTCGGCGCGCGGCATGGCTGGCGCCAGCGCGCGGGCGTCAATCATCGCCTTGTCCTCCAGCGCCTCGTCGAGCGGGAAGCGGGCCTGCCTGACAGCATCGGTGGCGCCGTGGCAGATGAAGGTGAGACGCGTCATCACGCTGGCTTTTTCCTTGTCATGCGAGCGCTGCCCCTGTGTAACCTTGCCCTTGTGTGACAGCGCGTTGACAGGTCGAGGGCGGCAGCTATAACGTTGATCTCGTAGGTTTGGAAGCCGGTGAAATTCCGGTGCGGTCGCGCCACTGTGATCAGGATGAGGATACCTCAAACTGGAAGTCAGACCCTACCCACGAACATTCTCGACTGAACGCGTTTTTCCAGGAGGAATTCATGTCTCATACCACGCTCGCGCCCACCTCGGTGGCTGCTCCCATTCCCGTCGGCGACATCCTGCCATGGGCCATTTTCGGCGGCCTGCTGATGCTGATCGCCATCTATTTCGTCGGCACCGAAGAAGGCGCGATGGCGCTGTTCAACGGTATGTATGTGCACGAATTCGTGCATGACGGCCGACACCTGCTCGGCTTTCCCTGCCATTAAATCGTGTCGCGATCCTTCGGATTCGCTTTTCACGATTTAAGTCTTTGTTTTATCGCATGTCGTTGCCGCAAAACCGCTACGCACTTTTGCGCGGCATGCTCTTGGGGAGTTTGAGACATGGTTGGAAGACTTTTGCTTCGCGGCATGCTGGCGGGCCTGATCGCTGGCGTCCTGGTGTTTGCCTTTGCCCACACATTCGGCGAGCCGCTCGTCGATCAGGCGATCGGTTTCGAAGAGGCGGCCGCGCAGGCAGCCGGTGAAGCGGCCGAGCCGGAGCTGGTGAGCCGCGCCACGCAGGCGGGCATCGGCCTGTTCACGGGCGTGATGGCCTATGCGATTGCCGTCGGCGGTATTTTCGCGCTGATCTTCGCCTTCGTGCAGGGCCGCGTCAGCAGCCTCAGCGCGCGGGGGACCTCGGCCGGTATCGCGGCCGCCGCCTTCGTTGCCATCGTCATCGTGCCCAATATCAAGTATCCCGCCAATCCGCCCGCGGTCGGCAATCCGGATACGATCGGGGTCAGAACCGAACTGTTCTTCCTGATGATCGTGGTGTCGATCGCCGCGCTGATTGCGGCGATCTCGCTGGCCCGGCGGCTGGCGCCGCGCTTCGGCGCGTGGAATGGCGCGATCATGGCCGGATTTGCCTATGTGCTCTTCATCGGCGTCGTGCAGTACCTGCTGCCTGCCATCAACGAAGTGCCGGAGAACTACTCGGCGCTGGTGCTCTGGCAGTTCCGCACCACCTCGATCGGCATGCATGCGATCCTGTGGACCGTGATCGGTCTCGCGTTCGGGGCGCTTGCCGAGCGCAAGCTGGCGGTTGCCTCGGCTGTTCGCCGGCCGGCCGCGCCGGTTCTTCACTGACGAAAAGGAAAGCCCCGGTTCGGCCGGGGCTTTTGTCCGACATGATCGCTCGATCCGCCCGTCTTCTACTATGCCTCATCCTGCCGCTGCTTGCCGCCGGCGGGCAGGCGTTTGCGCATCAGCGCAGCACCGACGGGCCGCACACCGGTCTCGCCATTCCCGAGATCTCGCATGGGGAGATGATCGTGATGGCCGAGCATCGGGCCGCCATCATCGACCTCGCGTCGCGTGCCACCGATACCGACGAACCGTTCCGCCGCGTGCTGAACTATGCCGCGATCCAGTATGCCTATTGCTTCTGGGGCAAGATGCCTGGCGGCGTGACGGATGAGGCAAGCCCCTTCAACGAATGCTCGCATGCCTATCTGGCGGCGACAAAGGCGGTGCTGCTCAAGCTGCGCGACATGCCGCGCGAGACCAAGGCTGCGGGGGCGATCGTCTCCGAGATCGACGTCGCCATGACCATCCGCGGGCTATCCCTGATCACCTGCGCGTTCAGCGGCGAGGCCTTCAACACGACCGATGTGATCCGCCCGCATTGGGCCGACATCCCCACCCATCCCGCCAGCATGGCGTCGCTGACCGGCCTTGCGGCTCTCTGCTTCCTGATCGTGATGGCGTTAAGGCGGTTGCTTGGGGCGAAGACGCCAAAGCAGGTCTAGTTCCGGTCGGTCTCGCGGTGCAGGTGCATCGCCACCAGCATGGCGGTGAGGTGCACCGTGTTCTTGGCGCCGTATCGCTCCTTCATCCGCTCCAGCCTGTGCTCGACCGTGCGATGCGAGATGCCGAGTTCGGTGGCGATCTGCTTGGCGGTCGCGCCCTCGGCCAAAAGCTGCACGACAGCTTCGTCGGTAAGGTCGAGCTTGGCCTGCTGCTCCGGCGCGTTGAACATGAAGCGGCCGTTGGTGACGGTGAGCAGCCATGCCGGTCTCGCCTCGGTCGTCCTTTGCGGCAGGATCAGGCGCTCATAGGCGATGTTGACGCCGAGCAGCGTGGTCTTGACCATTTCCATCGACGGCTTCTGCAAGGCGATCACTTCGCGATAGCGCGGAATGACCGCCGTCTCCATGTAGTTGCGATCCTTGAAATCGCCGATGCGCTGGTTCGCGAAGAGCTTGTTGATGTTGAGGATGCGCGAGGCGAAGCCGGAGGAGCGGACTCCCTGCAGCTGCCAATCGAGCGGATCCTCGCCATCAAGCACGATGACCGTCAGCCGCATCTTGATCGTCAAAAGATCGACCGCGTCGCGATAGACAGCCTCGGGCGGCCCCGGCTGATCAGGAGACGTGCTCAGCCAGGCGTCGAGAAGTTTCTGCGTGACGGTGTGAAACGTGGTGTCCTTGGTCATCAACTCAGGCGTGAAATGTGCGACAGGTTAATCGAACAACCCAGGATGGGTTCATGCGGTGCACCATTCTGCGCTCAACTTACACCAAAGGATTCGTTTGAACAGAATATTCAATGTAGAGGCGAGTAAATCTTCGCGTCGAACGGGAAGGAATGCGCGTTAAACGCGTTTGGTCTCGGCAGCCGTGCGAGGCTTCGCGGATGCCGGCCGATCAATCGTCGGCGTAGCGCTGCTCGCGCCAGGGATCGCCATACATGCTGTAGCCGTTGCGCTCCCAGAAACCGGCTGCATCCGCCGCCATGAGATCGATACGGCGCAGCCACTTGGCGCTCTTCCACAGATAGAGATGCGGCACGATCAACCGCATCGGGCCGCCATGCTCGCGGGTCAGCGGTAGGTCTTCCCAGGCAGTGGCAAGAATGGCGTCTTCGGCGGCGAAATCGGCAAGCGGCAGGTTGGTCGTGTAGCGGTCATAGCTGGTCAGCATGACGTGGCTTGCCTGCTGTTTCGGCATGGCGAGGTCGAGCAGATCGCGCGTGGCGACGCCCCTCCACTTGTTGTCGTAGCGCGACCATGTCGTGACACAATGAATGTCGGACACGCGGGTGCTCTGCTCCAGCGCCTGAAAGGCCGTCCAGCTGAGATCAAGCGGTGTCTCGACCAGCCCGCCGACCTCCAGCCGCCACGTGTCGGTCGACACGGCAGGCTGTTCGCCGAGATCGAGCACCGGCCAGTTCTTGACGAGATGCTGGCCGGGCGGCAGCCGATCGGTCTCGGGTCTGCTCGTGCGGCCGGTCAGGAACTTGCCTTCATCGGCCCAGCGGCGCTTCGAATTTGTGAGCTTGCTATCGGCGGGGATCTGGTCGTCGCTCATTATGCGGCCTTTCGCGTTGCGGGGATTACGTCACCCAAGCCCGGTTGCTGTCAAGTTGCCGCTTCATAGCGCAAATTCGCCGCGCGTTCACAAGTCTGAGAGATCGGCGAAAACGGCGCCGCACACGGCAATGCTGCAGTCGCGAAAGGTTGAATTCGCCGCCCGTTTGCCTGATAAACAAGGTCTATCACGGGCGTCGCTCCGGCGCCCGATCGTGTTTACGGGATCCTCAATCGCATGCCTATTTCCGCCGAGATCGAAGCCGATCTGCCGTTCCTCACCGCGCTGCGCCGCGATCTGCACGCGCATCCGGAGCTCGGATTCGAGGAAGTGCGGACGAGCGACATCGTCGCCAAACTCTTGAGCGAGGCAGGCATCAAGGTTCATCGCGGGCTCGGCGGCACCGGCGTCGTCGGCACGCTGCAGGTGGGCAACGGAACGCGGACGATCGGGCTTCGCGCCGACATGGATGCGCTTGCCATGCCCGAGATGGCCGATCGCCCCTACAAGTCGACGGTACAGGGCAAGATGCATGCCTGCGGTCATGATGGGCACACGACGATGCTCATCGGCGCTGCCCGGCATCTCGCGGCAACGCGCGGCTTTTCCGGCACTGTCCATTTCATCTTCCAGCCGGCCGAAGAAGGGCGCGGCGGGGCGAAGCGGATGGTGGAGGAGGGATTGTTTGAGCTCTTCCCCTGCGATGCCGTCTACGGGCTGCACAACATGCCGGGGCTTGCGGTCGATGAGATGGCGGTCGTCGCCGGGCCGCAGCTGGCCTCTTCCGACAGCTGGCGCGTCACTTTCCGAGGGACCGGCACGCATGGCGCCAAGCCGCATCTCGGCCGCGACCCGATCACCGCCGCCGGCACGTTCCTCTCATCGCTGCAGACCATCGTCGGCCGCGTCGTCGATCCGCTGCAGCCGGCCGTCGTCAGCGCCTGTTCGCTGCAGGCGGGCGACCCCAAGGCGCTGAACGTCATCCCCGATATCGTCGAGATCGGCGGCACGGCGCGCGCCTATTCGCCTGATGTCCGCGACCAGCTGGAGCACGAGATCGGCCGGCTGGCGGAGGGCACGGCATCGATGTTCGGGATTGCCGCCGACTACGGCTTCGAACGGCGCATTCCGCCGGTCGTCAACGATGGGGATGCGACGGAGCGGGCATTGGCCGCGGCTTCACAGGTGTTCGGCGAGAAGGTCGTGACCCACTTCCCGCCCTCGACGGCCGGCGACGACTTTGCCTTTTTCGGCCAGCAGGCGCCGGGGTGCTATGTCTGGCTCGGCAACGGCCCGGCGGTGGATGGGGCGCTGCATCACAATACGGCTTACGATTTCAACGATGATGCGATCGGGCCGGGTGTGGCGTTCTGGACGCGGCTGGTGGAGCGTGAGTTGGCTGCGGGGTGATGGGTGTCGTTTGCGGCGGGCGGGCAAAATTTGATGCCGCGCACCACAAATATCGGTTGGCAATCAGCGCCTTGGCCTAAATCGTCGTCCTCGTTCATCCCCGTCATCCGGTGCCGCTCCACAATGGCCATGTCATGGGACAGGGAGCCGGGTTCGCGAACCGGTAACGCCAAGTTTGGTATCCGGCGTTCGGTGATGGTCGCCACAGGTGGATCGATGGCTGTCAGGGCCTGATATCCATCCGGCAAGGAAAGGCCGA
>NZ_DDHH01000111.1:0-35746 GCF_002338015.1 Rhizobium sp. UBA1881 | reverse complement strand
AAATCCTGCCCCCGCAACCAATCTTCTTTCCCAGACGAACCTTGAAGTAGATTTATACCTGGTCGTGCATCAAATGTGACATCGGCCACCTTGCGCGCGAATTGTAAGCCGGCTCACGGTTTCGCCTGCCTTGCGATTCAAAAAGCATTGGGATCAGCCGCCCGCGCCGATCCAGCGCCCCTCCCCCACTCGTCGAAAACGCCCGTATGCTACCGTATGATACGTTGGTTGCAGGGACAGTTCTGCCTATGCTGCATCTGCGAGATAGCTGAGTGCTCTGCAAGATCAGGGCGCGTTCATAGAGCGGATGCAGAACAAAGATACTCTCATGGCTGCATTAGGTCTTTGAATGATCGCCAAAGGCGATGAACCAGGAGATTTGGCATGCGGTATTCTTCCCATCTCCCCACACCAGATTTCGGCGCTCAATTCGGTCTTGCCGGACTTGCATTCGATTATGGTCTGGATGCGGTCCAGCGTGGCGTTCTGTTTTGGGATGTCATGCGAAAGCGCGGAAATCAATATCGCGAGCATGCCAAGGCAACCGCGCCGCATGTCCTGAACTTCACACCCGAGGTCGTGCTGGATGGCCGCACCTTGGAAAGGCCAGTCAACTACGCGCTGGTCCGCATCGTCCCGCCGGAGGGCATGACGGTTGACGACGCACGCCGGCCCTTCGTGGTGGTCGATCCGCGCGCCGGGCATGGGCCGGGCATCGGCGGATTCAAGGCGGATAGCGAGATCGGCGTCGCGCTGAAAGCCGGACACCCCTGCTATTTCATCGGCTTCCTGCCGGAGCCGGTCGCCGGCCAGACGATCGAGGACATCGCGCTGGCTGAAGCGGTTTTTCTTGAGAAAGTCATCGCGCTACATCCGCAGGCGGACGCCAAGCCCTGCGTCATCGGAAACTGCCAGGCCGGCTGGGCCGTGATGATGCTCGCCGCGATGCGGCCCGAACTCTTCGGCTCGATCATCATTGCCGGTGCGCCGCTGTCCTACTGGGCGGGCGAGCGCGGCAAATATCCGATGCGCTATACGGGAGGCCTGCTTGGCGGAACCTGGCTGACGGCGCTCACGAGCGACCTCGGCCATGGTCTGTTTGACGGTGCCTGGCTCGTGCAGAATTTCGAAAACCAGAACCCGGCCAATACGTTCTGGACCAAGCAGTATAATCTGTATTCGAAGATCGACACCGAGGCGCCGCGCTATCTCGGCTTCGAGCAATGGTGGGGCGGTCACGTCAGCCTCAATGCCGAAGAGATCCAGTTCATCGTGGACGAGCTCTTCGTCGGCAACAATCTTGCTGCTGGTCGTATCGAGACATCGACTGGAGGGGCGATCGACCTTCGCAACATTCGTGCGCCGATCGTCGTCTTCTGCTCGAAGGGAGACAATGTCACCCCGCCGGCACAAGCGCTCGGCTGGATTCTCGATCTCTACGACGATGTGAACGAGATACGCTCGCACGGGCAGACGATCGTCTACACCGTGCACGAGACGATCGGCCATCTCGGGATCTTCGTGTCCGCGAGCGTCGCCCGCAAGGAGCACGGCGAATTCTCTAGCAATATCGACCTGATCGACGCGCTGCCGCCGGGGCTGTACGAGGCGGTTTTCGAGGCTAAGACCGATGACACTGTCGGCGGAGACCTCGTTGAGGGCGATTGGATCATGCGCTGCGAGGCGCGAACGCTGGATGATATCCGCGCGCTCGGATGCAACGGTCCCGAGGATGACCGGCGCTTTGCCACCGTCGCGAAGCTCTCCGAGATCAACCTGTCGCTCTATCGCGCTTTCCTGCAACCTGTCGTGCGCGCCATGGTGCCGGATTGGGCGAGCCGCAGCCTTCGCGAGATGCATCCGCTGCGGCTGCAATACGAGGTGTTCTCGGACGTCAATCCGTTGATGGCGCCGATTGCCGATCTCGCGGCCGAGGTGGCCGCAGAGCGCCGTCCCGTCGCTTCAGGCAATCCCTTTCTGGCAGTCGAGCAGACGGTGTCGCGCCAGATCGTCGAGGGGTTGGAAGCATGGCGGCACGGCGTGGAGATGCTGAGCGAGGCGACGTTTCTCTCCGTCTATGGCTCGCCGTTCCTGCAGGCCGCGGTCGGTATCGACAACTCGGACACCAGACCGCAGCGGCGAGCCAGCAAGACCGCACTGCATCAGCGTGTCTTGAAAGATCGAATCGAGGAGCTCAAATCGCAGATGGACCGAGGCGGCGTTCGCGAGGGCCTGGCGCGTAGCCTGCTCTACGTGGCGATGGCAAATGGTGCTGCCGACGAGCGCGGGTTTGCCGCGATCCGCCGGATGCGCCGCGTCGAGGATGGGATGCCGGCCATGACGCTGGCGGAGTTCAAGGCCTTGATCCGCGACCAGTTTCTCATGCTTGTTATCGATCAGGAGGCGGCCGTTAGCGCCATTGTCCGGCTGTTGCCGTCCGAGGATGATGTGCGCCGTGAGGCGCTGTCCTCGCTGCGGGAGGTCCTGAACGCGCGCGGCGCGTTGACCGGTGAGGCCGAACAGCGTTGGCAGAGGATTGTCGGCATCTTCGACATTTCCGAAGAGCCGGTCGTCTCTCCTGCAGCGCCACCGGCAAAAGCGGCGCCGGTCAAGGCCATCCGCCGTGTAACCTAGCCGACTGGATTATTGAAGAACCCAAGCTTTGAACGCGTCTTCCAGCATGGAGCATGTGCAAATGTCGAACTTGGAAAACGTTGGCGACGTCGGCCGGCACGAGAAGTATGAGCGGCTCATCGCCAAGGCCAAGCAGGTTCCCGCCATGACCACAGTCGTTGCCCACCCATGCGATGAGACATCGCTGCGCGGCGCCATTGAAGCCGCCGAAGTCGGACTGATACACCCGGTCCTCGTTGGCCCTGCTGAGAGAATACGCGGCGTCGCGAGATCGCATGGTCTCGACATTTCGCCGTTCGAACTGGTCGATGCCCCGCATAGCGACGCGGCGGCCGCCAGGGCTGTCGAGATCATCAGGGAAGGCGGCGGCAATCTTCTGATGAAGGGAAGCCTGCATACGGATGAGCTTTTGCGGGCTGTGACATCATCGGCGACGGGACTGAGGACCGCACGACGGATCAGCCATGTTTTCGTGATGGATGTGCCCGGCCATTCGGAAACGCTCTTCATCACCGACGCGGCCATCAACATCGCGCCGGATCTCGATGCCAAGCGCGATATCATCCAGAACGCGATCGACCTCTTCACCCAGATCGGGCTCGGCACGCCGCGCGTGGCGATCCTTTCGGCCGTCGAGACGGTAACGTCGAAGATTCCGTCGACGATCGAGGCTGCCGCGCTCTGTAAGATGGCGGAACGCGGACAGATAACGGGGGGCGTTCTGGACGGGCCGCTTGCCTTCGACAATGCGATCGATCCGGAGGCCGCGAGAATAAAGGGCATCCGCTCTCCGGTCGCCGGCCACGCCGAAATCCTCGTCGTGCCCAATCTCGAGGCTGGCAACATGCTGGCGAAGAACCTGACCTTCATGGCGCGGGCGGATGCAGCTGGTCTCGTCCTTGGCGCGCGCGTGCCGATCATTCTCACCTCGCGGGCGGATTCGGTGCGCACGCGTCTGGCTTCCTGCGCCGTCGGCGTCTTGCTCGCGCAAGCGCGCCGTCGTGCGGCGCCGATACAGGGCGGTTGAGGCCATGGACACGATACTGGTGGTAAATGCCGGCTCATCCAGCCTGAAATTCGAAGTCTTCTCTGTTGCTGGCTCGCTCGCGCGACTAATCAAAGGGAAAATGGAAGGGATCGGCACTGCACCGCATCTCTCCATAAAGAACGCTGAGGGTGACCGGCTGGCGAATGAGGACTATGCATGCGAGGCGGTCCCGGATCTGCCTTCGGCGATGCGCGTGGTCGGGCAATGGCTGCAGGAGCGGCTAGAGGGACGGCTGATCGCGGTGGGCCACCGGGTCGTCCATGGGGGGCCGAACCATGCGGGACCGGCGAAGGTAGATGAAAGCCTGCTGCGGGAATTGGAGTGGTACACGCCGCTTGCGCCGCTGCACCAGCCAAACAATCTCGCGCCCATTCGGGTGCTGATGGAGCGACAGCCCGACTTGGCGCAGGTTGCCTGTTTCGACACCGCCTTCCATCGTGGCCATGATCCGATGGTGGATCACTATGCTATACCGACGCGCTATTTTGAGGAGGGCGTCAGGCGCTATGGTTTTCACGGCCTGTCCTACGAATATGTGGCGGGACGGCTGGAGGAGATTGCGCCTGATATTGCCAGCAGGCGTGTCATCGCTGCTCATCTCGGCAGCGGCGCGTCGCTGTGCGCGCTTTATGAAGGCCGAAGCGTGGAGAGCACGCTGGGCTTCACGGCGCTCGACGGCCTGCCGATGGGCACGCGATGTGGCCAGATCGATCCCGGAGTGCTGCTCTATCTGCTCGATCAGCATGGCATGTCGGTAAAACAGCTCCAGGATCTGCTCTACAAGGAATCGGGGCTGAAGGGGCTGTCCGGTATCAGCAACGATGTGCGCGATCTGCTGGATAGCGAGGAGGCCGGTGCTGCATTGGCACTCGACCATTTCGTTCATCGCATCGGGCTCAATACCGGTGCGCTTGCCGCCGCGCTGAGCGGGCTGGACGCCTTTGTGTTTGCCGCCGGCGTCGGCGAAAATTCGCCGGCGATGCGCGAGCGGATCGCCAAGAAACTCGGCTGGCTCGGCGTATCGCTCGACACGGAGCGCAACAATGCTGGCGAGCTGCTGGTGTCGAGCGATGAGAGCAAGGTCAAAGTCTTCGTCATTCCGACCGACGAGGAGCTGATGATCGCTCGGCACACGCTGGCGCTTATCGCCGCTGGCGGGACTGAGCCTGCCGACACGCACTAGCTATTTGGACGGAAGAAAGGGCTGCAGATGATCCCGACGGTGAAGGCTAAGCTTCTCGAAGGAAAGCGCGGACTGGTGGTTGGCATCGCCAATGATCAGTCGATCGCCTGGGGCTGCGCGCGCGCATTCCGCGCTCTCGGCGCCGAACTGGCGGTGACTTATCTCAACGACAAGGCCAAGCCCTATGTCGAGCCACTTGCGCAGGCGTTGGAGGCGCCGATTGTCATGCCGCTCGACGTTTCGGTGCCCGGCCAACTGGAAGCGGTGTTCGAGCGTATCACGCAGCAATGGGGCGAGCTCGATTTCGTGGTGCATTCCATCGCCTTCTCACCGAAAGATACCTTGCAGGGGCGCGTTGTCGACGTGCCTCACGACGGATTTCTGAAGACCATGGACATTTCCTGCTGGTCGTTCATCCGGATGGCGCATCTTGCCGAACCGCTCATGAAGCGGGGCGGCACGCTGTTCACCATGACCTACTACGGCAGCCAGATGGTGGTGAAGAACTACAACGTCATGGGCGTTGCCAAGGCCGCACTGGAAAGCGCCGTCCGCTATATCGCAGCAGAGCTGGGGCCGAAGGGCATTCGCGTGCATGCGATTTCGCCCGGTCCACTTGCAACGCGAGCAGCTTCCGGCATTCCCGAGTTCGACGAGCTGCTGAACAAGGCACAGGAAACGGCGCCGACGCGCAGCCTTGTCTCGATAGACGATGTCGGGATGGCAACGGCATTCCTGGCGCATGACGCCGCGCGGCTCATCACCGGCGACACCATCTACATCGACGGCGGATACCACATTATCGACTAGCTCTCTCGTGCCGGCGCAGACGTGAGCGCGCTTCGGCACGTCGCCCACGGCAACCTTGGAACAAGCACGCCAAGGCACTAGGCCGTCACGCTTTGCGCCAGGGCCTACTGCGTCAGCTGCTGTTCCCTGAGGTCGCCCTGCAGCGTCTCGTCGGCTGTGGTCGGCTTCTTCTTCTTCTGCGGATGCATCATCGGCGCCTCGATGATCGTCGCGGGAACCGCGACTGCGGTGGCCGCGACCGTCCCGATATTGGTGACCGTCCCGCCGACGACGGCGGTGATGCCCTGTCCGAGCGTGATATTGCTGTCGGTGAGCGGCTGGCCGGTCATCAGGCGTTGGCCGATCAGCTGCACGATCTCGGGGCTCTCGGCGAATTTTCCGTGGTTCAGCCTGTCGTTACTGTTGACCTTGGTGAGGTCGATCGCCGTGATGCCGGCCTCTTCCAGCTTGGTGCGATAGGGTTCGACCGTCGGGTCGATGGCGCCCAGGCGCGAAACGCGGCCGGTGATGAAGCTTGAGAAAGCCAGCGCCCGGTCGTCCTGCGATACGAAGATCGTGAACTTCGGCCGCGGCGTGCCCATCTCGGCATATTGCTTGGCGAAGACCTGGATATCGATGTCTGGCGAGGCCAGGATGACGTCGCGGATCTTGCTGTTCAGATGCCCGTCGCGAATGCCCATCTGCCTGAGCGATTCCATCGTCAGCCACGTGCCCATGGAGTGCGCGAGAATGGTGATGTCCTTGACATTGGGATCGTTGACCAGCGTCCGGAGCGCCTGCTCGAGCGCCGTGCGCGAATAATTGGTGCTTTCCTTGTCGTATTCGTAAGCGGTGATCTGCGCGCGCGACGGCCATGTGAAGAGGATCGGCGTCGCGTCCATCTTGCTGTCGTGGACGATCTGCGCCAGGCGGAAGACCGAATCCTCGTACTTGTTGTTGAAGCCGTGGATGAAGACCAGCGCGTGGCCGTTATGCATGTGCTGGCTGAGCCAGGTACGCCCTTCCGGAACCGTGGCGATCTGCTGGACGCCGGTGACGGCGAAGTCGGTGGCCGGGTTCGGCGGCAGGCGCTTCGGCCATTGCACGGTACCCGCCTTGCGGTTTGGCGGAATGGAGACTTCGACGGCTGTCAGCGACGGCTTGGGGCTGCGCTCGCCGTTAAACAGCGTCGCCGGATCGCCGGATGGTTCGCGTGTGGTCGCGACCAGCATGTCGACGCGGGTCGTCTTCGGGGTCGCCGCCGTCAGCGCCACGGGCGTCATCACGCCGCTCGGATGGCCACAACTGGTCAGCAGCAGCATGACAACGAGAAACCGTACGCGCATGAACCCCTCCGGTCTGATGGACGCACCATAGAGCAACCGGCGCTGGAGGGAAGCCCGCAAGACTACGCAATGACCACAGTATGGTGCTTGAGAAGGTGATGATATGCGCGCTGTTGCAGGACTCACACGCTTTGCGGGAAGCGGGCGGCCACGATAACGGTCGTGGCCGCCGCTGTATCAGCGCTCGATATGGTAGCAGGCAGCCGTCTGGCCGGGCCTGACCTCTTCGCTTAGAGGCATCTCGGTCCGACAGATGTCGGTCGCCTTCCAACAGCGCGGCGAGAAGACGCAACCCTTCGGCGGGTTCAGCGGCGATGGCGGATCGCCCTGCAAGCGGATACGCTGGCGTCCGCGCGCCAGTTTCGGATCCGGGATCGGTGCTGCCGAAAACAGCGCTTGCGTATAGGGGTGCGCCGGCTTGTCGAACACCGTTGCGCAATCGCCGGCCTCCACCACCTTGCCGAGATAAAGCACCAGCACGTCGTCGGAGATCAATCGCACGACCGAGAGGTCGTGGCTGATGAAGATCAGCGTCAGGCCGAACTCCTTGCGCAGCTTGCGCAGAAGCGTGATCACCTGTCCTTGGATCGACACGTCGAGTGCCGAGACAGGCTCGTCGCAGATGATCAGCTTCGGCCGCGTGATGACGGCCCGGGCAATGCCGATGCGCTGCGCCTGGCCGCCTGAGAACTCGTGCGGATAGCGGTTGATCATTTCAGGCACGAGGCCGACGGCGGCCATGATCTCCTGCACCCGCTCGGCGCGCTGAGCGCGGTTGAGCTTCGGTTCGAACACCGTCAGCGGTTCGGCGATGATGTCTCCGACCGTCATGCGCGGGTCGAGCGAGGCGATCGGATCCTGGAAGATGATCTGCATGTCGCGGCGTGCGGCCCGCATCTCTTCGTCCGAGAGGTCGAGCAGGTTGCGACCCTGCCAGAGAATGCGGCCCTTCTGCGCCTTCAGGAGCCTGAGGATCGAGCGCCCGAGGGTCGACTTGCCGCAGCCAGATTCCCCGACGATACCGAGCGTACGGCCCTCGCTGAGATCGAAGCTGACATTGTTCACGGCGGTCAGTGTCAATGGTGGCTTGAAGAAGCCCTTGGAGGGTACATCGAATTGGGTCGTCAGGTTCTCGACCCTGAGAAGTGATCGTTCAGCCATTGGTCAGAACCTCCTCGAGGCGTGGAAAGGCATGGAAGCAGGCCGCGAGATGGCGCGGTGCCTGCACGTCGAGGCGTGGCGCGGCGTCGATGCAGTCGTTCTGCACCAGCGGACAGCGCGGCGAGAAGCTGCATCCCTTCGGCAGATGCTGCAGGTTCGGCGGCCGGCCGGGAATGACGGCGAGCTGGTCGACATCCTGGTCCGGTCGCGGGATCGAGGCGTGGAGTGCCGCCGTATAAGGGTGCGCCGGGTTCTCGAACAGCTCGTCCACCGGCGCCTCTTCGACGATGCGCCCGGCATACATGACGGCCACCCGGTCGGCGAGCCCGGCGACGACGCCGAGATCGTGGGTGATCATCACAAGCGCCGTGTTCATCTCGGCGGTCAGATCGTTGAAGAGATCAAGGATCTGCGCCTGGATCGTCACGTCGAGCGCGGTGGTCGGCTCGTCGGCGATCAGGAGCTTCGGCTTCGTCAGCAGCGCCATGGCAATGACGATGCGCTGCCGCATGCCGCCGGATAGCTCGTGCGGATAGAGGTTGAAGCGTCTGGATGGGTCGGGGATCCCGACACGCTTCAGCATGTCCAGTGCTTCGGCCGAGGCCGCGCGTGCGGTAAAGCCGCGATGCACCTCGAGCTGCTCCGTCAGCTGCCGGGAGATCTTGAGCGATGGATTGAGCGCGGTCATGGGGTCCTGAAACACCATGGCCATGTCCTTGCCACGCACATGGTCGAGCTCGCGCGGCTTCAGCGCCAGCACGTCGCGCCCTTCGAGAAGCGCCTGTCCGCTGGTCCGGCCGTTTTTCGCCAGCAAGCCCATGATGCCGAGAAAGGTCTGGCTCTTGCCGGAGCCGCTTTCGCCGACGATCGCGATGCGCTCGCCGCGCTTGACGGTGAGGTTCATGTTGGAAACGGCCTTCACCTCGCCTTCGGGCGTGCGAAAGCTGATCGAGTAGTCCTTCAATTCGAGAAGGGTGTCGTTCTTGATGTCTTTTTGCATGTCAGCGATCCCTTCAACGGTCCCTTGGGTCGAATGCATCGCGCAGGCCGTCGCCGATAAACAGCAGGCTGAGCAGCAGGGCGACGAGGAAGCCGGCGGGGAAGACGAGCAGCCAGGGCATGCTCTCCATGGCATCGGTGCCCTCCGAGATCAGCGTTCCCAATGAGGTCAGAGGCTCCTGCACGCCGAAGCCTAGATAGGAGAGGAAGCTCTCCGTCGCGATGATTTCGGGCACGGTCAGCGCCGCGAAGATGACGACGGGTCCGACGAGATTGGGAATGATGTGCCGGGTAATGATCTTCAGCGGCTTCTGGCCGGAGGCGCGTGCCGCCTCGATGAATTCGCGCTGCTTGAGCGACAGCGTCTGCCCACGCACGATGCGCGCCATGGTCAGCCACTCCAGCGCGCCGATCGCGGCGAAGAGCAGATAGACGTTTCGGCCGAAGATCACCATCAGCAGGATGACGAAGAGGATGTAGGGGAAGGCGTACATGATGTCGACGAAGCGCATCATGACGGCATCCACGCGTCCACCCATATAGCCGGAGATGGCGCCGTAGAGCACGCCGATGACGACGGAGACAAGCGTTGCCGTAAGTGCCACGGCCAGCGAGACGCGGGTGCCGTAGAGCACGCGGGCAAGCAGGTCGCGGCCATTCGGATCAGTCCCGAAATAATGGCCGTCGGCAAACGAAGGCGGTGCGCGGAAGGCGGCCCAATCCGGATCCTCGTAGCCGAAGGGAATGAGGTAGGGGCCGATAAAGGCGACAAGCACGAGTAGCGTCAGCACGATGATCGATGCCACGGCCGCCTTGTTGCGACAGAGGCGGCGCAGCGCGTCGCGGGTGAGCGAACGGCTGACGGGGCTGAGACCCTCGGCCTCCAGCAGTTCGGCGGCGAGCAGCTCTCTCTTTGCGGGGTTGAGGATCATCGGTTTCTCACTTTCGGATCGAGCCAGGCATAGGCGATGTCGACTAGAAGGTTCAGGAACACGATCAGCACCATGTAGAAGATGACCGTGCCGAGAACCATGCCGTAGTCGCGGTTCAATGCGGCGTTGACGAAGTAGCGGCCGATGCCGGGCAGGCCGAAGACGCTTTCGACGACCAGCGAGCCGGTCAAGAGATAGCTGGCTGCCGGGCCGAGATAGGAAACGACGGGCATCATCGCCGGCCTGAGCGCGTGGCGCATGACGGTCAGCCGCGGGCCGATGCCCTTGGCCTTGGCGGTGCGGATGAAGTTCTGGCCCATCACCTCGATCATCGAGCCGCGGGTGATGCGCGAGATGCGCCCGGCATGCGGCAGCGCCAGGACGACCACGGGCAGCACCAGGTACTTCAGCGATCCATTGCCCCAGCCGCCGACAGGCAGCCACTGCAGGTGAATGCCGAAGACCAGCTGCAGGATCGGCGCGATCAGGAAGTTCGGCAGCACCACGCCCACCAGGATCAGCGCGCCCAGGATGTAATCCGGCGCCTTGTTCTGGTAGAGCGCCCCAAGACAGCCGACGGCGACGCCGATGACGATCGCCAGCAGAAAGGCCGCCGTGCCGATGATGAAGGTGTAGGGCAGGCCGATCATGATCTGCTGCGCGACGGTGAAGTCTTCGGACGCGAAGGAGGGACCGAGATCGCCCTTCAGCAGGTCGCCGACGTAATAGAGATATTGTTGGATCAGCGGCTTATCGAGATTGTAGTGGGCCGCCAGATTCTGGAGGATCACGGGTGGCAACGGCCTTTCGCCATCGAACGGCCCGCCCGGGGCCAGTCTCAGAACGAAGAAGCAGGCTGTCACGGCGATCCACATAACGGGGATCGTCGACAGCAATCGACGGAATGCATAATTGATCATGGTGGTGACGGTCTTTCCTGCGCCGGGTCTTTCGCATCATCGCGACCAGTCGAAACTGGTTCGGGCGGATGCGAAGGCAATAGTGTGGGAAAAGACCCCTCCCAACCCTCCCCACAAGGGGAGGGCTTAACCCAGCCGATCCGCCGAAGCGTGATTGGGGCAGGGTTGGCGCGGCAGGTCTTCTCCCCCCTTGTGGGGGAGATGGCCGGCAGGCCAGAGAGGGTCTTTCTCAAGGTGCAATCACCCCCGGGCAGGGTGAAGACAATGCCTCTCTTTATTCCTTGATGGACAGCCAGCGGGTGCGGTGGATGTCCTGGATGTTGTCGACGAAGCCTTCGATCTTCGGCGAGACCACGTTCTTGGAAACGTAGTAGTAGATCGGCAATGCGGCGCTGTCGTCGAGTGCGATCTGTTCGGCCTTCTTGAACATCTCCGCCCGCTTCGTCAGATCGGTTTCGGCATTGCCGTCCTTGATCAGCTTGTCGTAGTCGGCGTTCGACCAGCGGCCATAGTTCATCTGCACGCCGGTGACGAGCAGGTTCAGGAAGTTGTCCGGATCGTTGTAGTCGGCGAGCCAGCCGGCGCGGCCAACCTGCACGTCGCCGCGCTGCAGCTGGTCGTAGTGCACCTTGGTTTCGGCGTTGATGAGTTCAACATTGACGCCGAGCGGTTTCCACATTGCGGCGATCGCAACGGCGATGCGCTTGTGGTTGTCGTTGGTGTTGTACTTGAGCTGCAGGGTGAGCGGCTTGTCCGGTCCGAATCCGGCTTCCGTCAACAGCTTCTTGGCCTCTTCGACCTTCTGCTTGTAAGGCTCGTCCTTCCAGGAGATGTAGGCCGGTTCGCCGTAATTGGCGGTGCCCGGCGGTACCCAGGAGTAAGCCGGCAGTTCGCCGGTGCCGAGGATCTGCGGTCCGATGACCTCGCGGTTGATCGCCATCGAAAGCGCCTGGCGCACGCGCTTGTCGGCGGTCGGGCCCTTCTGCGAGTTGATGACGTAATAGTAGAGGCCGGAGAACGGCGCGACATGTGCCTGGCCCGGCAGGTTCTTCTTCATCCACTCGTACTGGTCGGTCGGGAAGTCGGTGAGGATGTCGAATTCGCCGGCGCGGTAGCGCTTCAGCGCGGCTTCCTGGTCTTCGAGCACGAAGAACTTGGCGCCATCGATCTTGACGTTCGCGGCATCCCAATACTTGTCGTTCTTCTTGGTCGTGACGTGCGAGCCTGGAATCCATTCCGTCGGCGTGTACGGACCGTTGGTAACGATGTTGCCGATCTTCACCCAGTCGGCGCCCTTGGCGTCCACAACGTGCTTGGGCAGCGGATAGGCCGTGTAGTGCATCAGCGCGTTGAGGAAGTAGGGGGTCGGGTTTTCAAGCGTGATCTCGAGCGTCTTGTCGTCGATCGCCTTGACGCCCAGCTGGCTGAAATCGGTGATCTCGCCCTTGTTGATCTTCTCGGCGTTCTTGATGGTGAACTGCAGATAGGCGTAGTCGGCGGCGTTCTTCGGGTCCATCAGGCGCTGGAAGGCGAACACGAAGTCGCCTGCGGTCACCGGGTGGCCATCGGACCACTGGATGCCGTCGCGCAGCTTGAAGGTATAGACCTTGCGGTCGTCCGAGATCGTCCAGCTCGCGGCCTGGCCGGCAACAGGATTGTCATGCGCATCCTCGGTCACCAGACCTTCAAAAATGTCGCCGGCAATGCGGTTCTCCCAGTCGCCGGAGAGCTTCTGCGGATCGAGCGACTGCGGGTCGCCGCCATTGTGGATGTTGATCGTCGCCGCGTGGGCGGAGAATGCCAGCAGCGAGCCAAGCACTGCGGAGGCAAGAATTTTCTTTGTGGGGAAGTTCATGTGGGGGCCCACCTTTCTAGGCTTTTTAGCGCCTTTTATTCGTCGTTGTTCCCTTGGCGACCTGTTACGTGCAAGTCAACGCGCAACCTATCGTAAAGGTCGGCCGTTGCAACCCCCAAAACGAAAGCTGCGAATAGTGGGGAAAACCGGGTGAAAAGACTGCCTATTAGCCGGTTAAATGTCGACATATCGCGCCAAGCATAGCGTCGACTTGAATAAATCGGTCGCAAAATTCGACCATCTCTAAGTTAGCAACGAAGCAATTAGGGGTTGAGTATGCTTTTGTCGTCGCTAACACTCCCGTCGGTACGGATATGTCGCGGGCACGACAGATTATTTCGCGTTTTCAATGGGGCGGGATGGGCAGCATGCTAACCACCGTCTCGTCCCGCAGGTTGAGAATTTGTAGCAAAGCCGCATTTGTTCGAACGAGCCCCTTCATCTCCGCGCGCCGGGCGCTATCATCTCAACGGGAATAAGGGAGATGGAAATGAGCCAGTTGAATTTGCCGAGCGAGGGCGGCTGCCGCTGCGGTCGCGTGCGATTGAAGATCAGCGCCAAGCCGCTTTTGACCATGGCCTGCCACTGCACCGGCTGCCAGACCATGTCTTCAAGCGCCTATTCGCTGAGCGCGGCGATCCCCTCCGAAGGCTTCGAGGTGACCAAGGGCGAACCTGTCATCGGCGGCCTCCACGGCGCCATGTCGCACCACTATTTCTGCCCGCACTGCATGACCTGGATGTTCACGAAGACGGAAGGCATGGAGTGGTTCGTCAATCTGCGCCCGACCATGCTCGACGATGTTAGCTGGTTCACACCCTTCATCGAGACCTGGACCCGCGAAAAGCTGCCCTTCGCCAAAACCGGTGCCGTGCATAGCTACGAAGCGCTGCCGGAGATGCAGGATTACGAACGGCTGACAAAAGACTATATGACGCAGGGCTAGAAGGTATTCGAGGACAGCGAGCGGTTATACAATGCACGACATCGGTTTGAGGCAGTTTGCCTCACGACGGATAGCGTCAAGTAATAGCCTGGAAATATAAACGATGGACTGGTTCCTCATAATCTTCCTCCCGTTCAAAATCATCGTGCTGGGAACGGGCATGTTCTTCGCCATCAAGTGGCACCGCGATCAAGAGAAGAACAACAAATAACAAGACCGGCGGACCTTAAGCGTCCGCCGACCTGCTGCCGATGCAGGATCATGAAAGATATATCGCAAAAAACGCCTAGAAGCCCTGGAAAAGGAAATCCAGCGCTGCGGTAATGTCGTCGCTTCGCGACGAGAGATCAGCCACTTCCGCGCCGATCTCCGACAGCGGAATGGACGCCATGCGCTGGGTCGCCATCACATAGGTTCGGCCATTGACTGTAACGCGTGGATTGAGCCGCGAAATCGCCCAGGACATGCCTTCGATATTGTGAAGCGGCGCCATCACCCGCGATGGGAGGCCATCAAGAAAGTCGCTCTGCAGGTCGATCGCGAGAACGTCATCTCCCTGCAGCCGGTAGACATGGAAGCGCGCCATTCAGAACTGCCGGTACTTGGCAAAGGGCAGGCCGTGCTTCTCGACATAGGCGTTTTCTTCCGCGATCGCCTCGGCGTTCTCGATCAGCCACAGCCGTTCGCGCTCGCTTTTGATGGCGCGCCTGAGGCCGTCTTCAGCGGCCTTGGAAACATTGAGGTTCAGTTCGCGCGCTTGCGAGACCAGCTCGCTGTCGAGCGACAGGTTGGCGGCCTTGCGACGGGTCTGAGGCATGATCGGTCTCCTGATATGCGCATACGATATGCGCATATCAGGCAGAAGCAAAGAGCCTCAGTCGTCCTTCATCTTCAGCGCCGCAATGAAGGCTTCCTGCGGGATATCGACCTTGCCGAACTGCCGCATGCGCTTCTTGCCTTCCTTCTGCTTGTCGAGCAGCTTGCGTTTGCGTGACGCGTCGCCGCCGTAGCACTTGGCGGTCACGTCCTTGCGCATCGCCGAGATCGTCTCGCGGGCGATCACGTTGCCGCCGATCGCAGCCTGGATCGGGATCTTGAACATGTGCCTGGGGATCAGGTCCTTCAGCTTCTCGCACATGTCGCGGCCGCGCTTTTCGGCAGCCGTGCGGTGCACCAGCATGGAGAGCGCATCGACCGGCTCGCCATTGACCATGATCGACATCTTCACGAGGTTGCCCTCGCGGTAATCGGCCAGGTGATAGTCGAACGAGGCATAGCCCTTGGAGATCGACTTCAGGCGGTCGTAGAAATCGAACACCACTTCGTTGAGCGGCAGCTCATAGGTGAGCATGGCGCGCTTGCCGACATAGGTGAGTTCCGTCTGGATGCCGCGACGGTCCTGACAGAGCTTCAGGATGCCGCCGAGATAATCGTCAGGCGTCAGGATGGTGGCCTTGATCCAGGGTTCGCGGATCTCGGAGATCTTGACGACATCGGGCATGTCGGCCGGGTTGTGCAGCTCGCGCTCCGAGCCATCGGTCATCGTCAGCTGATAGACGACCGAAGGGGCTGTGGCGATCAGATCGAGATCGAACTCGCGCTCCAGGCGCTCCTGGATGATCTCGAGATGCAGCAGGCCGAGGAAGCCGCAGCGGAAGCCGAAGCCGAGCGCCGCCGAGCTTTCCATCTCGAACGAGAAGGACGCATCGTTGAGGCGCAGCTTGCCCATGGCAGCGCGCAGGTCCTCGAAATCGGCGGCATCGACAGGGAAGAGACCGCAGAACACCACAGGCTGCGCCGGCTTGAAGCCCGGCAGCGCCGTCGCCGTCGGCTTCTTGTCTTCGGTGATCGTATCGCCGACGCGGGTGTCAGCCACTTCCTTGATCGAGCCGGTGAAGAAGCCGATCTCGCCCGGACCGAGTGAATCGACTGCCAGCATCTTCGGCGTCAGCACGCCGACGCGCTCGACCTGATACTTGGCGTCCGTGCCCATCATGCGGATGGTCATGCCCTTGGAGAGCACACCGTCGAGAATACGCACCAGAACCATGACGCCGAGATAGGTGTCGTACCAGCTGTCGACGAGCAGCGCCTTCAGCGGGCCCTTCTCGCCGGCTTCGCTCTTCGGCGCCGGCAGCTGGTGCACGATCGCCTCCAGCACGTCGGGAATACCGAGACCGGTCTTTGCCGAAATCAGCACGGCCTGGGAAGCGTCGATGCCGATCACTTCCTCGATCTGTTCCTTGATTCGGTCGGGCTCGGCCGCCGGCAGGTCGATCTTGTTCAGGACCGTGACGAGCTCGTGGTTGTTGTCGATCGCCTGGTAGACGTTGGCGAGCGTCTGCGCCTCGACGCCCTGGGAGGCGTCGACGACCAGCAGCGAACCCTCACAGGCCGACAGCGAACGCGACACTTCATAGGCGAAGTCGACGTGGCCGGGCGTGTCGATCAGGTTCAGGATATAGGTTTCGCCGTCATTGGCCTTGTAGTGCAGGCGAACGGTCTGTGCCTTGATGGTGATGCCGCGCTCGCGCTCGATATCCATCGAATCCAGCACCTGCTCCGACATATCGCGCTCGGCAAGGCCGCCGGTCGACTGAATCAGGCGGTCGGCCAGCGTCGACTTGCCGTGGTCGATATGGGCCACGATCGAGAAGTTGCGGATATGGTCGAGGGGCGTACGGGTCGAATTGGTGCTCATGCGCCGCATATAGCAGCGCATCCCCTTGCCGCAAAGCGGAAAAGCAGGGTTTCGTTTACGATAAGTCGCGCCATCATGCGGCGAAAATAGCGCTTGTTTCCACGATTGAACCATGCATTTCTATTATAGTGGAAATATGGATCGGATAATGGAACAGGAACTCGAAACGGCGATCGGCGTCAGGATTCGAAGGCTCAGAACCGACAGAAACCTGAAGCTCGACGATCTCGCCACCGCCTCCGGCGTCAGCCGGGCGATGATCTCGCGCATCGAGCGTGGCGAGGCGAGCCCGACTGCGGCCCTGCTCGCCCGCGTCTGCGCCGCACTCGGCCTGTCGCTCTCGGCCTTCTTCGCCGAAGAAGGCGAGGCCGCGTCGCTATCGCGCCGGCAGGACCAGCAGGTCTGGCGTGATCCGGAAACCGGCTACATCAGGCGCGCCGTCTCGCCGCCGGGCACCACGTCGGATGTCGATATCGTCGATGTCGAGTTCCCGGCCGGCGCCCGCGTCAGCTTTCCGCCGCATGCGGCCGCCAGCGGCATGACCCAGCATATCTGGATGTTCGATGGCGAGATGGAGATGACGACGGGCGACAACACCGTGCATCGCCTGCTTCCCGGCGATTGCCTGTTCATGCCCGTGGCCGAAGGCCATGTCTTTCATAATCCCGGCCCCGCGCCGGCCCGCTATTGCGTCGTGCTCGACCGCCGCCGCTAGCGCATCGGCCCGAAAATCGGAATCGATTTTCGGAAAGCTCGATGCGTCGATTCAAAGAGTTAGAGCGTCCTTTATGCGTCCATTCGGACGTACGGTGCTCTAGTCAATCTCAGGAGACCCCATGACAACCATCCGCCTGCTCGACGCGACAGAGGCTCGCGCCGCGATACCCGATCTTTGCGATGTGCTCGTCGATTGCGTCGATGGCGGCGCCTCCGTCGGCTTCATGCAGCCATACACGCGCGCAGACGCCGAACCCTACTGGCAGGCCGTCGCCGAGAGCGTCGCCTCGGGCGCCACCTTGCTTTTCGCAGCCGAGCTTGAGGGCAGGGTGCTCGGCACCGTGCAGATCGGCGCCGCCCAGATGCCGAACCAGCCGCATCGAGCCGACCTGAAGAAGCTCCTCGTCCACCGCGCCGCGCGCGGCAAGGGCCTGGCGCGTCTGTTGATGCACGCCGCCGAAGAGGAAGCCGCGCGTCGCGGCAAGACCATTCTCGTATTGGACACCGCGACCGGCAGCGATGCCGAGGCGATCTATCCGCGATTGGGCTGGGAGCGCGTCGGCGTCATCCCGGATTACGCGCTCTGGCCGGAAGGCGGCTTCTGCGCCTCCACCTTCTTCTACAAGCGCATCGCCTGATTTCGGGTGGCCCGGCGATCTCAGCTCTTCCTCAGCCTGGGATCGTCGAGCGCGGGATTATAGAACAGCGACAGCGTCAGGCTCCTGGCGATCCGCTCGGCCGTCGCCATGAACCATGCCTTCGCCTCGTTGGAGGGGGCGATATCGTCAAGCGTCGCGGAAAACAGCGCCAGCCATTGCGGAAAAAGCTCTGGCGTCATGTTGGCCACGCCGACATGCGCCTGCACCGGCTTGCCGCCATAAGCGCCGCTGCGAAAGGCGACGGAGGACCAGAAGCTCTTCATCTTCTCCATATGCTCCGGCCACCGCCCGGAAAGCCTGGCGTCGAACACCGGCCCCAGTGCGGGATGTTCCAGAACACGCCCATAAAACGTCTCGACGAGCCGATCGATAAACGCCCCATCGACCCCCATGCCCGCCATCTCGGCCTCTGCCCGCTCCCTGATCGCCGCCGAATGCGCCGCCCGTCCCTGTATCTCGCTATCCATCGCAAAATCCGTTTCACCGCGTTCCTGCGGCACGCCTGATATAAGCGCTCGCCCGCTGCTGCGAAACCCGCTGCGACGCAATGCCCTCGCCGTGTATGATGCGGCTTCTTGAGCGAGGGGATGTCGGAGATGATGCGAGTATTGATGATCAAGCACTTACGCAAAATCCAGGCGCTGATTTTCCCCGCGTCGGAAACGCCGCCCTACACTATCGGCGTCCCGTCATCGGATACACCGGCAGGCGTGCCGGCGAGGCGGGATCGGCGCGGAGCGTGAGGGTCAGACGCAAAACCTCATGACCCGGGTCCGCGGAAAATGATCTCCCTCCGGTGACGGCGGCTTCCCTCGCAAGAGGGGCCGAGTTGAGCCCGGACGTGCCTGTGAGGCACACATGGTCTCGCCGCGAAGTTGGGCGAGAAGGCAGAGAGATCGAAGTCGCGGATAAAAACCGCCGAACGGGGCGCTGGGAAGCGCCATATTCTACTTACTCAACCGAGGTGATTTCCAGCGCCCCGTCCGAGTGAAGTGCATGGTGGAGACACGGGCTTTCGGGCGGCGTGGGGATTTGGTGTGTCTTTCAAGTGCGGTCTTATGGTCGTGAGGCGGTGCCGTGAGTTACCCCCCTCTGCCCTGCCGGGCATCTCCCCCACAAGGGGGGAGATCGACTCGTGGTGAGGCTTTCGCCAAACAATGAGCGTTGAGCGAGCGGCCGCGCCCAGCCAATCTCCCCACCTGTGGGGGAGATGCCCGGCAGGGCAGAGGGGGGTATCACACGGCACAACGCTCAATACCTGATCGCGACACCGCAGACCGCTAACACTCATTCCGCGCTACACATTCGCAAGCCTCACACTCCCCACACCCCACCCCCACCCTTGCCATCCGCGCCCATAGCGCTTAGCTCTCAGCCGTCACGAATCCGGATAAAGCATGCCCCACAAGGTTTCCCTGTCCCGTCTCAAGCTCACCGACTTTCGCAATTATGCGTCGGCCGGTTTGCAGCTGGATGGCCGGCATGTGGTGTTGGTGGGGGATAATGGCGCCGGCAAGACCAATCTGATGGAGGCGGTGTCGTTTCTGTCGCCGGGCCGGGGGATGCGCCGGGCCACCTATGGCGATGTCACCCGCGTCGGCGCCCATGGCGGCTTTACGATCTTCGCGGCGCTCGACGGCATGGATGGCGAGGTCGAGATCGGCACCGGGGTCGACGGCAATGACGAGAGCACGTCGCGGCGGCTCCGCATCAACGGCACGCCGGCCAAGACCGCCGACGAACTCACCGATCACCTGCGCCTTCTCTGGCTGACACCCTCGATGGATGGCCTCTTCACCGGCGGCTCGTCCGAGCGTCGCCGCTTTCTCGATCGCCTCGTGCTGTCGCTCGATCCCGCCCATGGCCGCCGCGCCAGCGATTTCGAGCGCGCCATGCGCAGCCGCAACAAGCTGCTCGACGAGCGCCGCTTCGATCCCTCTTGGCTGTCAGGCATCGAGGAGCAGATGGCAACGCTCGGCATTGCGATGGCCATGGCCCGCCAGGAGATGCTCGGCCTCCTCGTCCGCCTCATCGAGGAAACCCGCGAGACCTCGCCATTCCCGTCGGCATCGCTCGATCTCGCCGGCTTCATGGATGGCCAGTTCGATCGCCCCGCCGTCGATCTCGAGGATGAATACGCGGCACAGCTCGCCGAAAGCCGCTATCGCGACGCCGCCGCCGGCCGCACGCTGGAGGGACCGCACCGCGCCGACCTGCTTGTCCGCCACCGCGACAAGCGCATGGAAGCCGCGCGCTGTTCGACCGGCGAGCAGAAGGCGCTGCTGGTTGGTCTCATCATGGCGCACGCCCGCCTCGTCGCCAATCTCACCGGCCATGCGCCGATCCTGCTGCTTGACGAGATCGCCGCCCATCTCGACGAAAACAGGCGTGCCGCGCTTTTCGATCTGATCGACGCGCTCGGCGGCCAGGCCTTCATGACCGGCACCGACCGGTCGATGTTCGCAGCACTCGGCGACCGGGCGCAATTCTTCACCGTTGCCGATGGAAAGATATTCGAATGACCGACACTTTCCCCGCCGCCAAGGGCCATGCTAGCATCGCGCCCATGGAACCGTTGAGCCCGGAAGAAATCGCCCGCTACCAGCGCCACATCCTGCTGCCGGAGATCGGCGGCGCCGGCCAGCAGAAGCTGAAGGCCGCGCGTGTGCTCGTCATCGGCGCCGGCGGCCTCGGCGCTCCCATCCTGCAATATCTCGCGGCAGCCGGTGTCGGCACGCTCGGCATTTCAGACGACGACCGGGTATCGCTCTCCAATCTGCAGCGCCAGGTCATCCACGATTCCGGCACGATCGGCGAATTGAAGACGGAAAGTGCGGCCTTCGCCATCGCAAGGCTCAATCCGCATGTCCGCGTTATCCGCTTCGAGGAGCGCTTCTCCGCAGACAGCGCCCGCCGCCATCTCTCCGGCTTCGATCTCGTCATCGACGGTTCGGACAATTTCGACACGCGCTACACCGCGGCCGATGCCGCCGAAGCGGCTCAGTTGCCTCTGGTAACCGGCGCGGTCGGCCGGTTCGATGGCTCGGTCACCGTGCTGAAGCCCTATGAGACAACAGCCGATGGCGTGCTCAATCCCACCTACCGCGACCTCTTCCCGGAAAAGCCGCCGGAGGGCCTCATCCCCGTTTGCGCCGAAACCGGCGTCATCGGCGCGCTCACGGGCGTCATCGGCACGCTGATGGCGATGGAAGCAATCAAGCTCATCACAGGCACCGGCGAGCCGCTGGTCGGCCGCCTGCTGCTTTATGATGCCCTTGCGGCGCGCTTCGACACCATCCGCTACAAGCGTCGGCGCGCCCGACAGAGCCAGAGCCAGGCATCGTGACCATCCTTCGCCTCGATGCCGGTTTCTCCCGCTGGGACGAGCTTCTCGCGCTCATCCTGTCGTCCTTCGCGTACATGAACGACCGCATCGACCCGCCATCCTCGGCGCTCGGATTGACGGTGCAATCGCTGGCCGCCAAGGCGCAAGCCGAGATCGCCTATGTCGTGATCGAAGAGGGCGCGTTTGTCGGCTGCATCTTCCTGCGACCGGAAGCGGACTGCCTCTATGTCGGCAAGCTGGCGGTGGCGCCGACTGCCGAACGGCGCGGCATCGGTCGGCGGCTACTTGTTATTGCCGAGGACACCGCTCGCGCACTTTCGCTGCCGGAGCTGCGGTTGGAAACACGCATCGAGCTCACCGAAAACCACGCTGTCTTCGGCCGCTGGGGTTTTGAGAAGACCGCCGAGAACGCCCATCCTGGCTTCACCCGCACCACATCCATCGAGATGCGCAAGCGCCTCGCGTTCTAGCGCCCTGGGCTTAACGCCCCGGCAGCACCCGGTTCGGCGGGCGGTGGCCGTCCATGAAGGCGCGGATGTTGATGATCACCTTGTCGCCCATGTCGATACGGCCCTCGATCGTTGCCGAGCTCATATGCGGCAGGAGCACCACCTTGCCCTCGTTGGCGAGCTTGATCAGCTTCGGATTGACCGCCGGTTCGTTCTCGAACACGTCGAGCCCGGCGCCGGCAAGCTTGCCTTCCCTGAGCGACTTGATCAGCGCCGCCTCGTCGATCACGTCGCCGCGCGCGGTGTTGACGAGATAGGCCGTGGGCTGCAGCAGCGCCAGGCGCCGTGCCGAGAGCAGATGGAAGGTCGCCGGCGTCGACGGGCAGTTGACCGAGACGATGTCGACGCGCGCCAGCATCTGGTCGAGGCTTTCCCAATAGGTCGCCTCGAGCTCGTCTTCGGTCGTCGCCGTCACCCGCTTGCGGTTGTGATAGTGGATGGAGAGGCCGAAGGCCTTGGCGCGGCGGGCAACGGCGGTGCCGATCCGGCCCATGCCGACAATGCCGATCCGCTTGCCGTGAATGCGCCGTCCGAGCATCCAGGTGGGTGACCATCCGGCCCATTCGCCGGGCCGGTCGGTCAGCACACGCGCACCTTCGCCAAGCCGGCGCGGCACGGCGAGGATCAGCGCCATCGTCATGTCGGCGGTATCTTCGGTGAGCACGTTGGGCGTGTTGGTGACGGTAATCCCCTTGCGGGCGGCGGCCTCCACGTCGATGTGGTCGGTGCCGTTGGAGAAGCTGGCGATCAGCTTCAGCTGCGGCCCGGCCTCGTCGATTAGCGCCGCGTCGATCCGGTCGGTCACCGTCGGCACCAGCACGTCGGCGCTCTTCATCGCAGCCGCCAGCTGTGCTGCGGTGCGCGGCGTGTCGTCGATGTTGAGCTCGGCGTCGAACAATTCGCGCATGCGCGTTTCGACGGCATCCGGCAGCTTGCGGGTAATGTAGACCTTCGTTTTTTTCTTTGTCGTCATATCCTGGAGCTGCTGCCTTGTTCAGAGGTCCTTAACCAAGACGCGGGATAATTTTCCCGTTCCGGGGAATTTCTACCAGACCCGTACGCGAAGACAAACAAAACTCGTTGAGCGTGCGTGGAATGTCGAGGTCCGGAAATCAGGCGGAGGAACCGCCTGGATCATAGCGAACGGAAATCGTCATGCGCAGCACAGTCCTGAAATCATGCCTCGCCCTCGCGTTGGGCTTTGTGCTTTCGGCCGGCACCGCCGAGCTTGGCTATGCCCAGGCGGCGAAGGGTCCGAGCGGCCTGCCGCTGCCGCGCTTCGTCACGCTGAAATCCAAGCGCGTCAACCTGCGCATCGGCCCCGGCACCGATTATGCCGCGTCGTGGATGTATCTGAAAGCCGGCCTGCCGGTGGAAATCATCCAGGAATATGACAACTGGCGCCAGGTGCGCGATGCCGATGGCACCGAGGGCTGGGTCAACCAGTCGCTACTGTCTGGCTCCCGCGCCGCCATTGCCGCCCCCTGGATGAAGGGCAAGGGCAAGAGCGTCTTCGTCAACGTGCGCCGCGAGGCCCAGCCATCCGCGACCGTCGTCGCCAAGCTGGAGCCCGGTGTGATGATGAACATCGGCGAATGCACCGGCGACTGGTGCCTCGCCAAGATTGACGGCGCCGAAGGTTGGGTGGCGCAGTCGGAAATCTGGGGCGCCTATCCCGGAGAGGCCTTCAAGTAAGGCCGATCCAGGCGAAGCCTTCAAGTAAGTGAGGCCTTCAAGTAAAAGAAGCCTTCAACGGATTGAAGGCTTCCAGATAAGTCAGAGGGCAGATACGCTAGGGGTAAGTCAGGCCTTAGACGAGACCCGCCTGCTTGCCGGCCTCAGTGAGCGACTTCATCGGACGCGGTCCGATCTGCTGGATGACGATGCCGGCCGCCAGGCAGCCGAGCTTGCCGCAATCCTCGAGCGTCCGGCCCTGCGTGTAGCCATAGAGGAAACCCGCCGCGAACAGATCGCCGGCGCCGGTCGTGTCGACAAGCTCCTTGATCTCGATGGCGCCGACATAGAAGCGCTCGCTGCCCTTCAAGATGACGGCACCCTCTTCGCTCATCGTCACCGCGGCGATCTTGCAATCCTGCGCGATCTTGACGAGCGCCTCTTCGAAATCCTCGGTCTCGTAGAGCGCCAGTGCTTCTTGGCGGTTGGCGAAAACGATGTCGACGGTACCCGTCCGCATCAGGTCGAGAAACTCGTCGCGATAGCGGCCGACGCAGAAGCTGTCGGAAAGCGTCATCGACATTTCGCGGCCGTTCTCATGGGCGATGCGGGCGCAATCGCGGATCGCTTCCTTGGCGCGCGGCGGATCCCAGAGGTAGCCTTCGAAATAGGTGACCTTCGACTGCGCCACGACCTCGGGCTCGACATCCTCGGGTCCGAGCTCGACGCAGGCGCCGAGATAGGTGTTCATCGAGCGCTCGCCGTCTTCGGTCACGAAGATCATCGAGCGGGCGGTCGGCGGGAACTTGCCCTTCGGCTGCGTCTGGTAGTGGACGCCCTGGGCGCGGATGTCGTGGGCGAAGATCTCGCCGAGCTGGTCTTCGGCAACCTTGCCGAAATAGGCAGCCTTGCCGCCGAAATTGGCGATGCCGGCCGCCGTGTTGCCGGCGCTGCCGCCCGAGGCTTCCAGCGCCGGGCCCATGTGGTTGTAGAGCAGTTCGGCGCGCTCGGCATCGATCAGGTTCATCGCTGCCTTGGTGATCTTGTGATCAATGAGGAACTGGTCGTCGCAACGCGCGATAATATCGACGATGGCGTTGCCGACAGTCAGTACATCGAATTTGGTCATGAAATGGGAGGTCCCGGTTTTGGTGATAGCCGGTAGTCGGTCTTAGCGGATTTTCAGCCCATGGGAAGCAGAAATGCCGGATTTGCGGCCAATCCTTTCGCAAAAATGCCGCGCCGACGTCATTCGCCTGTCATTTTGGCTGGCTATATCTCTCATCAACAAGATCGGCATGGACGGCTTTAGGGCAGTCGCCGATCGAGAAGGGCCCGACAAACAAAACGATGCCCTTCGACGATACCGGTGCGACGCTGACCACGGATGAACTGGCAGCATGACCAACCGGCAATCCGGCAGGACCGGATGCGGAAAAGCGGGCCGAACCCCGCTTTTTTTGCGTTTGCGCCATGGCCGATGTCATTCCGGTTTGTCAGCGCGAACGGTTTGCTGTTAGACCTTTGATATTCCATGCAATAGGCAATCCGTCCCCGATGTCCGCCATCTTTCTCGACGTTCTTCCCATCTTCGTGATGATCTTGATCGGCTGGCTGATCGTCAAAGTGGGATTGATGAAGGCGGAGGTCGGCGATGCGCTGAGCGACTTCGTCTTCAAGATCGCCGTGCCGTTGCTGCTCTTCCGCACCATCGCCGAAGCGGATTTCAAGGGCGCCTCGCCCTTCCGGCTCTGGATCGCCTATTTCTCCGGCGTCGCCATCACCTGGACCGCCGCCCATATCGCCGCCACGCGCTTCTTCGGTCGTGACGACCGCATCGGCGTGCTCGCCGGCGTGTCGTCGGCCTTCGCCAACACCATCTTCATCGGCCTGCCGCTCGTTCAGCGCACCGTCGGCGACAAGGGCCTCGTGCCGCTGTCGATCCTGATCGCCGTGCACCTGCCGGTCATGATGATCATCGGCACGATTCTGATGGAGCGCGCCGAGCACAAGATCGCCGGTGGCAAGGGTCGCAGCATTGTCGCGGTGCTGCGCCAGATCGCCAGCAATCTCGTGCGCAATCCGCTCGTCATCGGGCTCGCCGGCGGCGCCCTCATGCATCTGCTCGGCTGGACGATGCCGATGCCGGTCGAACTGGTCGTCGATCAGATCGCCGGCGTGTCCGGCCCCGTCGCCCTGATCTCGCTCGGAATGGCGCTGCAGCAATACGGCACCTCGGGCAATGTCGGCATCGCCAGCGTCACCTCCGCCTTCAAGTTGCTGCTCCTGCCTGCCTGCGTCTGGACGACCAGCCACCTGCTCGGTCTCGAAAGCGATTGGACCGCGGCACTCGTCCTGATCTCGGCGGTTCCCACAGGCGTCAACGCCTGGCTGATCGCCAACCGCTTCGGCGTCGGCCACAGCTTGGCCGCCTCGACGATCACGCTGACGACCGCGCTCGGCGCCATCACCGTCTCCTTCTGGGCCTACCTCCTCGGATAACACGCATGAAAAAGCCCGGCGCATCGGCCGGGCTCAAACGTATTCAGATCTGTCCGAACTTACTGCGTCGCCGAATCAGGCGCGTTCGGATCGGGCAGCGGCACCGGCGCATCGGCCAGCGTGTGCAGATAGAGGATCACGTTGGCGCGGTCGGTGTCCTTCTGGAGGCCGGCAAAGCCCATTGCCGTTCCGGCAATGTACTTCTTCGGCGCGGCCAGGAAGTGGTTCAGGTGATCGAAGGTCCACTTCTCGCTGGCGCCCTTGGAAAAATCCTTCATGGCGGCGGAATAGGCGAAACCTTCATGCGCGCCGATGGGACGATCTACGACACCAAAGAGGTTCGGCCCGACCTTGTTCGGTCCCCCTTTCGTGCCGTCATGACAGGCCTGACACTTCTTGAAGACCGTTTCGCCGGCCTTGGCGTCGGCTTTCGCAAGCAACTGCGCGATCGGCACGGCGGCAGCCGGAGCAGCGCCACCGGCATCGGCGGCCGAAGCTTCCTCGGCTACAATGGTAAAGCCCTCTTTCTCCGGATTTTCCGAATGAAACAGGCTTTCCGAAGCGATGGATACGGACATCAGGACGAAAACCGTCCCAAGTAGCGCTCCCACCGCCGTATTCACGTAAGAATTCATCTGTGATGCTCCCCCCTCACAGCCGGCAGACATAAAACCGGTCTGTCACTTGAAATCGAGCGAAACCTATGTCTTTTGGCTAGTTCTTGCAACAGCCGAACGCCTCGGCGGCATGAGACTTTTTGACACCTTTCCGCCCGGAAATGAAGGCCTGAGCAATGGCAAGTCCAAATTTAGACAACGTACTCGTCCTCATTCCGGCCCGCATGGCATCCACCCGACTGCCCGGAAAGCCGCTCGCCGACATCTGCGGCAAGCCGATGGTCATCCAGGTGGCTCTGAGGGCGAAGGAGGCCGCGATCGGCCGCGTGGTCGTTGCCGTCGACGAGCAGGAAGTGTTCGACGTGGTCGCCGCCGCCGGTTTCGAGGTCGTCATGACCGCCAAGGCGCATCAATCCGGCTCCGACCGCATTTACGAGGCGCTGACCAAGGTCGATCCCGAAGGCCGCATCGAATATATCGTCAACGTCCAGGGCGACCTGCCGACGATCGAGCCGGAAACGGTGCGCGCATCGCTGCGCCCGCTGGAAGACGCCGAGGTCGATATCGCCACGCTGACCATCGCCATCGACAACGAGGAAGACAAGACCGCACCTCATATCGTCAAGGTGGTTGGCTCGCCGCTGTCGGAAACCCGCATGCGGGCGCTCTACTTCACCCGGGCAACGGCACCCTATGGCGAAGGCCCGCTTTATCATCACATCGGCCTCTACACCTATCGCCGCGCGGCGCTGGAGCGCTTCGTATCGCTCGGGCCCTCCACACTCGAAAAGCGCGAATCGCTGGAGCAGCTGCGGGCGCTGGAAGCCGGCATGCGCATCGATGTCGAGATCGTTGACACCGTTCCGCTCGGTGTCGATACTCCCGCCGACCTTGAAAAGGCGCGGCGCATTCTTTCCGCACAATCGAAGTAACGGATCTCCCATGAGCATCAAGACCAACAAAATCGCCTTCCAGGGCGACTTCGGCGCCAATTCCGACATGGCCTGCCGCGACATGTTTCCTGATATGGATCCGCTGCCGTGCCAGACCTTCGAGGATGCCTTCGTGGCGCTCGAAAGCGGCGATGCCGACCTGGCGATGATCCCGATCGAAAACACCATCGCCGGCCGCGTTGCCGACATTCACCACCTGCTGCCGGAATCGCGCCTGCACATCATCGGCGAATATTTCATGCCGATCCGCTTCCAGCTCATGGTGCTGCCCGGTGTGACCAAGGATGAGGTCCGCACCGTCCATAGCCACATTCACGCGCTCGGCCAGTGCCGCAAGATCGTCCGCGCCAATGGCTGGAAGGCCGTGGTTGCCGGCGATACGGCGGGCGCCGCCAAGCTGGTACAGGAAACCGGCGACCGCTCGATGGCAGCGCTCGCGCCGCGTCTGGCAGCCGACCTCTACAAGCTGGATATCATTGCCGAAAACGTCGAGGACACCGAAGACAACGTCACCCGCTTCGTCATCCTGTCGCGCGACGAAAAGTGGGCCGAGCGTGGCGCGGCCGAAGAGAAGCTGGTCACCACCTTCGTCTTCAACGTTCGCAATATTCCGGCAGCACTCTATAAGGCGCTCGGCGGCTTTGCCACCAACAGCATTAACATGACCAAGCTGGAAAGCTACCAACTCGGCGGCAAGTTCGTCGCCACCCAGTTTTACGCCGACATCGAAGGCCACCCCGGCGACGCCAACGTCCGCCGCGCGCTGGAAGAGCTGCAGTTCTTCTCCGAGAAGGTCCGCATCCTCGGCGTCTACAAGGGCCACCCGATGCGGGGCCTGCTGCAGAAGTAACGACAAAGGGCGCCGAGGCGCCCTTTTTAATGCTCTGCAGCGATGCTTACTTATCCGGCTCACAAACCCGCAGCCGATGCCCATCCGGATCGAGCACCACGAAGGTCGGGCCGAAGTCGAGGTCGGTCAGATCCTGGGCGATCGGCAGGTGGCGGTCGCGCCAGTCGCGGTAGAGGTTGGAGACGCCGTTTTCGCCCGGCACCATGAAGGCGATCTCGGCGCGGCTGCCGATCGCCGATGGTTGCGGCACGACGCTGCTCAGCCGCCACAGCCCGAGCGTGAAGCCCCCATCGAGCGCGAAAGCCACGAAATTGGGCGCGTCGGCAACCGGTTCGCGGTTCAAGAGCGCCTTGTAGAAGCTGGCGCTCGCGGCGGGATCGCGGACATAGAGAATGATGAGATTGGGGCTATTCATGATGGTGTCCCTCTGCGTGAAAATGACGTGATGATGAGAACGCCGCCGGGTTCTCCGGCAGCGGTCAAAAGCGTGATTGAAATGTTAGAGTGTCGGTTACCGCTCGCGGTCGCAGCTGCCCCAGTCGATGACGCCGATATCGCGCCTCAGATTTTCCGACATGGATTGCGGATCGAGACGCGGAGCGCCCGTTCGCCCAAGGTTGCGGCCCATGCTATGCGCCATGCTGCGCGATGCATTCTGCATCATCCTGAGCATCAGCGATTGCGGATACCAGGTGTCGGAGCTGGCCTCGTCGGAACGGTGGTTGCCGCGTGTCGTCTGGCCCATGGTCTGGGACGTGTTCAGGCTCGTCATGGCAGGTCCTCCTGTTTCGATAGGACCCATACTAGACTCATATGCTGTCAGTTTATGGCAGTAGTGTTTTCTGTTCGCGCGGCACGATCTCGCGGTCGCTCCACTCCTGCAGCAGCACGGCGCGGCGGCGCGGATAGCGCGTTTCCTGCGGGATCATCTCGACGATCCGATCGGTGCGGAAATGCCGGTAATCCTGTCTGAGCTCGCACCAGGCGACGATCATCCGGACCTGCTCGGTGTAGCTGATGGCGAAAGGCCAGACATTTCGGATGGAGACCGCGCCGCCTTCGTCGGTATAGGTCAGCTTCAGCACCCGCTCGCCGCGGATCGCCTTGCGGATCACGCCCATGTCGGCCTTGCTCGATATCGGCGGGCGCATGTGGATGAGGAGGGGGGACGTTTCGATCTCGTCGCGGATCTCGCGTGGCAGCACGTCGGCGATCTTGGCGAGCGCGTCGGCGCCCGCTGCCGCCAGCCTCGGATCTGCCGCCCGCGCCACCCAACGCGATCCCAGCACCAGCGCTTCGATCTCGTCTTGCGAAAACATCATCGGCGGCAGCATGAAGCCGGGCCTCAGAATATAGCCAAGCCCCGGCTCGCCCTCGATCAACGCGCCTTGCGCCTGCAGGCTGGCGATGTCGCGGTAGAGCGTGCGGATACTGACGCCGGTTTCTTCCGCGAGCACCGCGCCGCTTACCGGCCGCCTATAGCGGCGCAGCGTCTGCAGCAATGTAAGCAAGCGTTCTGAGCGAGCCATTCTATTGGCCTACCGGTTCTTCCACTCCACCCAGTCGCGCATTAGGCGATGAGCGATCGCGCCCTTCGGCGGCGGGGCGCTGCCGTTGGCACCGGGACGCTCGAGCATCTCGATCGTCTCCTCGCGGGTAAACCAGCGGCAATCCTCGAGCTCCTGCTCGTCGCGGGTGATGTCGCGTGACTTGGCCTCGGCGTAGCAGCCGATCATCAGCGTGTGCGGCATCGGCCAGGGCTGCGAGGCGTGGTAGCGGATGCGGCCGGTGCGGATGCCGGATTCTTCCAGCGTCTCGCGGCGCACGGCATTCTCGATGGTTTCGCCGGGCTCCACGAAGCCGGCGAGACAGGAATACATGCCCGGCGCGAAATGCGGACCGCGCCCGAGCAGGCAGAGATCGCGCTCTTCGTCGATAGTGAGCATGATGACGACAGGGTCGGTACGCGGGAAGATCGTGTGCTGGCAGGCGGAGCAGACGCGCTTGTAGCCGCCGATATGCATCTCCATGGCGGAGCCGCAACGGCCGCAAAACCGGTTGTCGCCGTTCCAGCGTATCAGGCTGGCGCCCTGCGCGAATTCGCCAAGCAGCACGTCGTCGAGCAGCATGTCGCGATAGAGCGACCGGCCGTCGGCGGGCTTGTATTGGCTGGACAACTCCTCTTCCGGCACGGCGACCGGCACCGCCAGTCTCGGCTCGCCCGTCTTGCGGTAGCCGAGCAGGATCGTCTCGTCCCAGTTGGGCTTGAGATCGGTCAGCTCGTAGCGCGCGAACAGCGGGTCGAGCACCTGGCCGTCATGCTTCAATACAAGTTTGTCGCCGGTGAAGGCGAAGATATGGGTTCCATCCTTGGCGAGCGCCTCGTCCACCGAGTTTTCGTTGCGATGCTCGGAATCGCGGATCAGGTCGTTGGCGGCGAATGCCGTCAGATTGCTGGGCTCGGGATGGGGTACATCCGTCTCGAAAAGCGAACGGCTCATGATGAAAGGGCTTCCCGCATCGTCTTAATGAATTGCTCTCGTTTCGCGTCTTCATAGGCCTCCGCCTTGCCGTAGCCCCAGATCGGGCCGGGCCAGTTCGGATCGCCTTCGAAGCGCGCGACGACATGAACATGAAGCTGGCGGACGATATTGCCAATAGCCGCGACATTGATTTTTGTCGCCCCGGTCACCTTCTTCAAGGCCGTCGAGGCCAGCTCCGTCTCGAATGTCAGCATCACCTGATCGAGCGGCGTCAGCTCGAAAATCTCGGTGATATCGGCGCGCTGCGGCACGAGGATCAGCCATGGCCAGCGACAGTCCCTGGCCAGCCGGAAGTCGCAGAGGCCCGTTTTCAGGATACTGATGCTGTCATTGGCCAGCCGGTGGTCGAGTTTGAAAGCGTCCAACGGGTATTCCTCCAGAGTTTTCCATAGGCTAGCAGTTTTTTCGGAGCTTGGCTTGCTTTTGATCGCGATATTGCCGATATGTGCCTTCGGGAGGTTGGTGGTGGACGAGCCACTCGCCAACCGGGTCAGGTCCGGAAGGAAGCAGCCCTAACGAGCCAGGCACGGGTCATCGTGCCAGCCTCCCACCCTTCTCTCCATCCTTTGCCCGAAGAGTTCGGGCGTTAAGCAGGGCGATGAGCGACACCGAGCGACAATCACAAGATGCCGCCTCGACGGGCACCGGATACCGGGTGCTGGCACGCAAATACCGCCCCAAGGATTTCACGGATCTGATGGTCGGCCAGGAGCCGATGGTCCAGACCCTGACCAACGCCTTCGAGACCGGCCGTATCGCGCAAGCCTACATGCTGACCGGCGTTCGCGGGGTCGGCAAGACGACGACCGCCCGCATCCTGGCGCGCGCGCTGAATTACAAGACAGCCGAGATCGACAAGCCGACGATCGATCTGCGCATCCCCGGCGACCACTGCCAGGCGATCATGGAAGGCCGCCATGTCGATGTCATCGAGATGGACGCCGCCTCGCATACGGGTATCGACGACATCCGAGAGATCATCGAGCAGGTGCGCTATCGCCCGGTGTCTGCGCGCTACAAGGTCTACATCATCGACGAAGTGCACATGCTCTCCACGCAGGCCTTCAACGGCCTGCTGAAGACGCTCGAAGAGCCGCCGGAGCATGTGAAGTTCATCTTCGCCACGACTGAGATTCGCAAGGTGCCGATCACGGTCCTGTCACGCTGCCAGCGCTTCGACCTGCGCCGCATCAGCGCGTCCGATCTCGTCGGCCTGTTCACCACGATCGCATCGAAGGAAGGCATCGAGGCTGAGCCCGATGCGCTGGCGATGATCGCCCGTGCCGCCGAGGGCTCTGCGCGCGACGGCCTGTCGCTGCTCGACCAGGCGATTGCCCATGGCGGCGGCGCGGTGCTGGCCGAATCGGTGCGTGGGATGCTCGGCCTCGCCGACCGCGCCCGCATCGTCGATCTCTTCCAGCACGTCATCAAGGGTGACGTGGCCGCAGCCCTTGGCGAATTCGAAAGCCAGTACGAGGCCGGCGCCAATCCGGTGGCGGTGCTGACCGATCTTGCCGATTTCACGCATCTGGTGACCCGTCTGAAATACGTGCCGGATGCCGCAAATGATCCCTCGCTCAGCGAAATCGAGCGCACCAAGGGTGCGGAATTCTCGCAAGGCGTCGCCGTCACGGCATTGTCGCGCATCTGGCAGATGCTCTTGAAGGGCATTCCCGAGGTGGAAGCATCCTCGCGCCCCTCGGGTGCCGCCGAAATGGTGCTGATCCGCCTGGCGCACGCCGCCCACCTCCCGGCCCCCGAGGACGCAGCCCGTAGGCTTGCGGAATTCTCTGAGAACAACGGTGGCGCGCGTTCGGCCTCACCATCGGGCAATGGTGGTGGAAATGGCGGCGCGACCGTCAGCTATCAGGGCAATGTCATGGCCCGCGCCGCGGAAGCCACGGCACCACGCCCGCAGCCCGCCGGCCCGACCGCCATGCTGCGCGTCGTCCAGAACTCTGATCCTCAGAGCCTCGCCGTCGGCCGCACCGAGGCGAAGGCCGCCGATGCGCCGCAGCCGCTGGTGCGGGTCAATTCGGTCAGCGATATCGCCAACCTCGCCGGCGAAAAGCGCGATGTGAAGATCAAGGCGCTGGTGCGCAATTTCGTGCGCCCGGTTCGCGTCCAGCCCGGCATCCTGGATGTCAACCTGACGGAAGGCGCGCCGGGAACGCTGCTCAACGAACTTGCGCTGAAGCTCAAGGAATGGACCGGCATCCACTGGATCGTCAGCCTCAGCCGCGAGGCCGGCCAGCCGACCATGGTGGAAGCCGAAGCCAACGCCAAGGCGCAGCAGGTGAGCGACGCCAGGCAGGATCCTGATGTGGCGGCCATCCTCTCGCAGTTTCCGGGCGCCAAGATCATCGACGTTCGCGTCCGCGCGCCGGAACCGGAAGAAGAGGAAGGTCCCGTGCAGGCGCCGGCGACCGCCGAATCCGAAGAGGGCGATATTCTGCCCGGCGACGACATAGAATTCTGAGACACCAAGAAGGGAGAAGACGATGCGCGACATCATGGGCATGATGGGCAAAGTCAAGGAAATGCAGGCCAAGATGGAGCAGATGCAGGCGGAAATCGCCTCGCTCACGGCCGAAGGCAAGTCCGGTGGCGGTCTCGTGACCGTCGTCATCACGGGCAAGGGCGAGATGCAGAGCCTGAAGATCGATCCGTCGCTCTTCAAGGAAGATGACGTCGAGATCCTCGAAGACCTGATCGTCGCCGCCCACAAGGATGCCAAGGAAAAGGCCGACGCGGTTGCCGCCGAAAAGACCAAGGCGCTGACGGCAGGCCTGCCGATCCCGCCCGGCTTCAAGATGCCATTCTGATCATTCGATCAAACTTGGATTTGCAAGCGCCGGCGCCCATCGGGTGGCCGGCGCTTGTCGTTTGAGAACGCTTATTTCGTGTGCTTTTGCGTGTGGTGTTTGGCGGGCTTTGCCATTTTCGGCGGAACGAAGGTCAGCTTCATGTTGGCGATGCCGGCCGCGACGTTGAGGCCGGATGTGCCCTCGACGGACAGCGGCTGCAGCGCCACCGATCCCTCCAGGCCGCCGACCAGCGCATTCGCCCCGAGACCGAGGCCGACGGTCGCATTGGCGGCGACGCCGGAATAACTGCCCTGCAGCGCGCCCTCGGGATGGTTCGCCGGCGCATAGACGTACCAGATCAGCGTTCCGCCCTTGAGCACGCCGATATCGACGCCGATCTTGGTGATCGCGCCGCGATAGTGCTCCACATGCCCGGGCTGCGAGGGCGTGAACATGCAGTCCACCTCCCGTTTCGAGCCGATGATCATGCCGATTCCCGCCGAGATATCGCAGGTCAGCGACCCCGCATGCACATTGGCCGCCGCCGCCGGCTGCGGAGCGGAAAGGGCCGTCGCGGCGGCAACGGCAAGGGCGAACGAGGTAAATTTGAAGACGGACATGCAGGCCTCCTTGGATTGGCATACCGTCCGAAGGAAATTAGGAGACGTCCCGATATCAGCAAGTGATCATGAAGCCGGAATCTCGGTGCTGGGACCCGCACGGGCTTAATTCTCGGCGAGAAGGCTGTCGCGCAGCTTGTAGTGGATCGGCGCGGCCAGATAGCGGGCGCGGTCTTCGGCTGACAGCCGCCTGCCGAACGTCGCCATCATCTCCGGCATCGTCACCCGCGCTCCAACGAACCGCTGCCATTCCACCGTCTCGCCGGCCGCCACCGTGCCCGGTTCGATCACCCGGCAATAGATGCCGGGGCGGCCGGCGCGGGTGTAGCGTTTAACGAACAAGGGATCGCCCATGCGCGCCGCGAAGGTGGCACAGGGAATGCGCGCGGAGGTCACCTCGAGCACAAGATCGCCGGCTATGAACCGATCCCCGACTGCGACCATCGTGTTGTCGAGCCCTTCGATGACGAGGTTTTCGCCGAAGGTGCCGGGAGTGATCGTCTGCCCGAGCTCCGCCGACCACCAGTCGAGCGTCAGCGATCCCTCGACATACACGGCCTGGTCGACACCGCCATGGTGCTTGCGGTTGCAGATCGCGTCGCCAAGCAGCCCTTCGGCGTCGACCAGCACGCCGCCGCTGATGGCGTGCTTGTTGATGCCGGTCTTGTAGCTTTTGCCAGGGAGCCTCTCTGCGTTGCCGATGCAGACGGCGAGGATTTTCATAAGGCCCGCTTTTCTGTCCGTTTCCGTTTTTCAAACATATGGGCTAAGAACCCGATATGGCAAAGCGAGTCACCGGCCCCGAAATCGAAAAACTCATCCAGCTGCTGGCGAAGGTGCCGGGCCTCGGCCCACGCTCCGCGCGCCGCGCCGCGCTGCATCTGATCAAGAAGAAGGATCAGCTGCTCGGGCCCCTCGGCAGCGCCATGGGCGAGGCCTATGACAAGGTCAAGATCTGCTCGCGCTGCGGCAATGTCGATACCTCCGATCCCTGCACCGTCTGCATCGATGATCGCCGCGACCAGTCCGTCATCATCGTCGTCGAGGATGTTTCCGATCTCTGGGCGCTGGAACGCGCCGCCGCGCTCAACGCTGCCTATCACGTGCTCGGCGGCACGCTCTCGCCGCTCGATGGCGTCGGCCCGGATGATCTCAACATCAAGGGCCTGATCGAACGCGTTACGGCCGGCGGCATCAAGGAACTGATCATCGCCGTCAATGCCACCGTCGAGGGGCAGACCACAGCACACTATATAACGGATCAGCTGGCCGGGCTCGATGTGAAGATCACGCGATTGGCGCATGGCGTGCCTGTAGGCGGTGAGCTTGACTATCTCGACGAGGGCACGTTGACCGCGGCGCTTCGGGCGCGGACGACGATATGAGGGGAGATTTGATGCCGTTGGAGATCCGCCATACCCCCCTCTGCCCTGCC
>NZ_DDHH01000200.1:0-3745 GCF_002338015.1 Rhizobium sp. UBA1881 | reverse complement strand
GGTGCCAATCGGGCGGTTACGTTGAAGCTGCCGAGAATGAGATCGAAGAGCATCGCCCCGATCGCGAGGCCCGCAAGCGCATCGGGATCGCCCATATGGCCGACGACGCCAGTGCCGACAAGGCCGAGCAGCGGCGTGGTGATGAAGCCGAGTGTCATCGGTATGGCGATCGACAGCACCATCCGGTGCGTGACCTCGAAGGCGAGGCCGCCGCCGCTTTTGTGTACGCTCGCTTCCAAGGTCTGCTCCTCACAAAGAGGCGGAATCACCTCAGTTGGAAAGCACCATGGCCCAATAGGGCACGTTGCGGGAAGCGGGATTATAGGCAACGGCCACGCCAAGCCCGCTATAGCGGCCGAGCATGTTTTCCAGATGATGCGGCGAGTTGATCCAGGCGGTGACGACGGCCGGAACCGTCTGCTGCCCAGTCGCAATGTTCTCGGCGGCAGGCAGCTGCACGCCGCTCGCCTTCACGCGCGGGCCAAAACCGTCGGCGATCCCCATCACATGCTTCATCTTGCCGGCCGCCGCCATGCGCTTGGCCTGGAAGAGGGCTGCGGCCGTCGCGGCCGGATCGACGGTCAGCGGCGGCAGGCCGTTCTTGACGCGCAGCTGGTTGACGAGCGGCAGCGAGGCAGCCGTCTGGTCTTCGCCGTTGGAAGGCGTCGAGGGCTCTTTCGGCCCGGTGGCGCAGCTGGCGACGCCGGCTGCAAGAGCAAGCGCGGAAAAGCGCAGCAGGCTGCGCCGAGAGAGGTCGATGGAGGTCATGTTACCGGCGATAGCTGAAGAGACGGATGATGAGGAAGATCGGAATGACAATGGTGGCGCCGAGCATCAGATAGTCGCCGACGCGGCCGAGCGCGGAGAAGCCGCGATGCCAGACCTCGAGGATGAAATTGCGGATGCCATAGATGAAATCCAGCGGTGCCAGCCCGAAGACGGCCATGATGAAGCCGACGATCAGCGACACCACCAAAAGCTTGATCAATGTACGGCCGAGCGAGTCGCCCAGAAACTTGTTCACCTGATCGGACATGCATCATCTCCTGTTCACCCCTGAGATACGGGCGCGAATCGTTGCCCGCAAGCTTTTTCAGGGCTGTCGCGTCAGCCTCTGAAATAGGACTTGAGTTTTTTTGTGGCCATCGCCAAATGCGGGCCGCGCAACAGGTCACCATCATGCCGCCCCATCTCCAGACATCAGGCGATGCCATCGCCGACCGCCGTGCCGACTATGCCAGGATGCTGGACAAGGGCGGCGAGCCGGATGCCGCCGCCGAGCTGATGGAGCAGGCGCTGGAGCTGGTGCCGGATTGGGCGGTCGGTTGGTACTGGCTTGCCACCTACCGCGAAAAATCGGGCAATGTCGCCGGCGCGATCGAGGCTTATCGGAAAACCCGCGAGCTCACCGAGGACGATATCTTCGGCGCCACGCTGAAGCTCGCCTTCCTGGGCGAAATCGCCGTACCCGATCAGCCGCCAAGCATCTATGTCGAGCGCCTGTTCGACGACTACGCCGCCCGCTTCGAGACCTCGCTGGTGGACAAGCTCGGCTACGACGTGCCGGCAAAGCTCGCCCGCATGATCGCCGCGACCGGCAGGCACTATGCGCTGGCCGCCGATCTAGGCTGCGGCACCGGGCTGATGGGGCCGGAAATCCGCCAGATGGCGGGCCGGCTCGAAGGATTCGACCTCTCGCAAAAGATGCTGTCGAAGGCCGAGGAAAAGCAGGTCTACGACCATCTCGCCCAGGCGGATCTGTCGCTGCCCGCAGACGAGTCCGGCCTGTTTGCGGATAGCGGCGCGCATCGCGCCGATCTCGTCACCGCCGCGGATGTTCTGATCTATCTCGGCAACCTCGAGATCGCCTTTGCGTCGGTCGCGGCCCTCTGTGTCGATGGCGCCGACTTCGGCTTTTCCGTCGAGGAAACCGAGGACGAGGAGGGCGTTCATCTTGCCCATTCCCTGCGCTATGCGCATTCGGAAGCCTACATCCGATCGCTCTGCGCCCGCCACGGCTTCGAGGTGATCGCGATGAGCCGCACCACCATTCGCAAAGATGGCGCCAACATCATTCCGGGCATTCTGTTCCTTGCACGCAAGACCGCCTGACGGACCGATTCTTGCGAAGTTTGAATAGGTCAGCATTGCTTACGTATTTCGCTTGAAAACGTGGCGAATGAACCGGATAATTCCGCTCAGAAGCCGAAGAGCGCGAATGCCGCCCGGCGACCAATCATTCACATCCCCTGCCGCCTGGGGCCTGCCCGGGCGTTCTTGAACTCGTCTGCCGTTGGAGATTAGCGACATGACTCAGCTCATCAATGCCCTTGGCTTCTGGAACACGAGCGCCACGCGCCACACCCCTGTCGAGGACGTGCAGGGCATCTTCTCCGGCAGCCTCGTCGCAGCCCTTGGCCTTTACGTGCTGGCAAGCGCTGGCTTGCTTACCGGCAGCACGGCGGGCATCGCCTTCCTCGTGCACTATGCCTTCGGCATCAATTTCGGCCTCGCATTCTTCCTGCTCAACCTGCCGTTCTTCTATCTCTCGTGGAAGCGCCTCGGTGTGTCCTTTACCATCAAGACTTTCGTCGCCATCGGCCTGACCTCGCTGCTGACAAGCCTGCAGCCGAATGTGATGAGCATCGCGACGATCCATCCGGCCTGGGCAGCGCTTCTGGGCGGTCTTCTGCTCGGCTTCGGCCTATTGGCGCTTTATCGCCACCGCGCCAGCCTCGGCGGCGTCGGCATTCTCGGCATCTACATGCAGGAGCGCTTCGGCATCCGCGCCGGTCTCGTGCAGATGGCCGTCGATCTCTGCGTGCTGGCGGCCGCCTTCTTCGTCACCACGCCGCCTGTCGTGTTCTACTCGGTGCTCGGCGCCGTGGTGCTCAATCTCTTCCTCACGATCAACCACCGCGCCGACCGCTACGTCGCGCTCTAAGCGCTAGCCAAGCAGATTGCCGAACCGGACCGAATAGATCCGGTCGCGCCCGAGCAAATGCGCGATCAGTGACGGCTGGTCGAACAGCCCCTTCATCGCCTTGTGGCGCAGGTCGAGCCCGCCGCTCATCACCCCGAAAGCCGGCATCAGTAGCCTTGCGCCGTCGGTCGCGAAACAAGGCCGGCGTATGGATTTTTCGCGCCGGCGCACGGTGGCGGAGGGATGCAGGTGCCCGGCGATCTCGCCGCTCTGCAACCCGTCCTTCGGTTCGTGCCGGAAGGTGAGGCCACCATATTGCAGTTCGTCGGCGCAGGCACCGGGCAGATCGACGGTCCCATCGGGATCATGGTTGCCGTTGATCCAGATCCACTCGCGCCCGCGCGCCATGTCCGAAATCAGCGTGCGGAATGTCTCCGGCATATGCGCCGAGCCGATCCGGTCGTGAAAATTGTCGCCGAGCGAGATCACCAGCTTCGGGTCGTAACGGGTGATGACGGCGGAAAGCACCGTCAGCGTCGCCAGCGTGTCATAGGGCGGCAGCATCATGCCGCGCCGGGCAAAGGCGGCGCCCTTTTCCAGATGCAGGTCGGAGACGACGAGAACACCGGTGTCGGGCAGATAAAGCCCGCCCAGCGGATCGCACACGGCAGCGATCCCATGCACGGACGTTTCCACGCCCGGCATCGCCGCAATCCCGTTCAATTCCCGCGCCAGCGCCAGCCGGTTCATCACGTTCGTTTCTTTCCAGTATCTAGGCGGGGAGGATGGCCAGAAGGCCCTCTCTGCCCTGCCGGGCATCTC
>NZ_DDHH01000067.1:0-10974 GCF_002338015.1 Rhizobium sp. UBA1881 | reverse complement strand
GCGATTCGCCATGGTCGGAGACGTAGAGCATCGAAGCCGAAATCCTGTCCTGGTGCTTCTTCAGATTGTCGATGACCTTGGCCACCACGTGATCTGTGAAGAGGATCGTGTTGTCATAGGCATTGACGACCTCCTCCGGCTTGCAGGCGCCGAATTCGGGTGTGCGGCAATCCGGCGTGAAGCGGCGGAAATCGTCGGGGTAGCGCCTGTAGTAGGCCGGCCCGTGGCTTCCGAGCTGATGCAGCACGAGAACGCTGTCGCTTTTCACATTCGAGAGCCAGTCGCCGAGCTTGTCGAGCAGCACCGTGTCGAGGCATTCGCCATCCGTGCAGAAGCGCGGATCGGCGGCATCGGGCAGGAAGCGATAGGGAATGCGGTTGGCGACGCCATAGCTGCCGGTATCGTTGTCCCACCACTCGACGTCGACCTTTGCGTGGCCGAGAATATCGGTGAGGTTATCCGTTTCGAGGCCCTTGCGGTGCGTATAGTCCGCCCGCGGATAGACCGAATACATGCAGGGCAAGGACACCGCCGTGGAGGTGCCGCAGCTCGTCGAATTCTTATAGTAGATGACGCCGCGCGCCTTCATCTCGGGATTGGTCTCGCGCGGGTAGCCGCCGAGCGAGAAATTCTGCGCCCTGCCCGTCTCGCCGGCAACGATGATCGTCACCCGGGGCTTACCATTGGCGCTCGCCGTGCGCTGATGCGCATCCGTACCGAGCGGCCGGCGCACGATATAGCGGTCATCCTCCGAGGCGAAGGCGAAGCGCGCGGCACTGCCGATCGGAACGAAGGGGTTGAGCGTCAGCATCAGGTCCTTGTGGAGACGCCCGACCGAGGCATAGGTCTGCGAGAATCCGAGCCCAGCCGCAATGGTGATACCAAGGCACGGCACGATGACGGCCATGTTCCAGACGAACTTCTTCAGGAACGGCTTGTGAACGACCCTGACCCAGATGATGAACAGCGACGGCAACACGCCGGCGAGCAGGATGTGCAGCAGGAAGGACAGCGTGATCAGATGCGCCGATTCCGCCTGCGTCGTCACCGCCGCATTGCGGATCATCTCCTTGTCGATGATCACGCCGAACTGGTCCGTGAACCAAGACGACACCACCGCCACCATCAAAAAGAAGATCAGCGCAGGCTTTGTCAGGTATTTTACGGAGAAAGTCGTCAGCGCCGCAATCGTCAGCGTCGAAATGCCGATCACGAAGGCGGCGAAGGCAACGGGGGCCGAGGAGAGATAACCGAAAGCGCGGGTCCAGAAGGTGTGGTTGGCCACCACGAGAATATAGATCGCCGTCAGCACCGATAGCGTCACGCTCCCGATCTTCGGCCGAAAGCTCTCGCTGGGCTCCGCTAAAACCGTGTCTTCCAAGTCTACCCATCCTGAAACCGCATGCCCGGCAAAGATGCCGAGCGACCAAGCCGCGGGGGATGGCATTCGATACTGACACCAACCTGAACGGATAGGAGAGAGCCGATCCTTGTGAAAAGACGATTTTAGTTATTGCAGCGCATGATCGAACCGTGTATTGCGCTCCTCGTTGGCACGGAGTGTAGCGCAGTCTGGTAGCGCATCTGGTTTGGGACCAGAGGGTCGGGAGTTCGAATCTCTCCACTCCGACCATCATCACCATGCTGAAATAGCTGGTAAATTTCCCTGAAAATATGATCGATCGATGTAGCAAGGCAAATGCCTTGTGAGAGCTGCGGCGCGCGTCGCTACCGGCTTTGCGGCAACCCGCCAAGAGAACCGCCGGCCTTGCCCGCGAGATGGACGAAGACAAAGTCCTGACGATGCGGCAGCTCGAGCGCTTGCGCGACGTTCATGATCCCAAGCGGAATCCGCCGTCCATCCCTTTGAATTGATACTTCGACCAGCGGCTTGCATTCGTTCATCATCACCGTCTCCTCCTTATGTCTGTCCACCGCCATCCTCATGCAGCCCGCTGAGCGCGGTGGATAGGAACGTCGGCAGCGTGAACTGCCAGTAGAGACGTTCCCAGAGCGACGCATCCGGATCCGCATCGAGCAGTGCCTCCAGCGGCATCGAGGGAAATGCCCGTGTCTGTCCGGATACCGGCTGGCTTGCCGCGCTGTCGCAAAATGCCTGGCTGGTCATGGCGCATCCCCTTTCGTTCCATGAGAGGAGCCTAGGGCGGGGCCGGCGATCTCGAAATCCTATTGGGGTTTAGCTGCAACCATACCAAGGTATGTGGCATTTCAGCTCCGATGAGCTCTGCCAGCACGAATCAGAAAACCATCCCCGACAGGCAAGGCCAGGGATGGTTGGCGTCGGATAGTCGCTTCAGCTTACGCGCCGCGGCGTGTGCTCTCGAACAAGAACCATGCGCGGCGCTCGCCTTCATCGATCCAGTTTTCCAGAAGGCTGGTCGTCGCGACGTCGTTATGCTCGGATGTCAGCTCGTGCAGCTGGCGCATCAGGCCCACGAGCTGCTTGTTGTCGTCGCGCAGCTCGGCAAGCATGTCCTCTGGCGTCACGTAATCAGCATCGTTGTCGAGCAGCCGTTGCAGGCGCCCGATGTGGCCGATGGAGCGCAGTGTCGTACCGCCGATCTTGCGGGCGCGCTCGGCGATGTCGTCGGTCATGGCGAAGATCTGCTCGCCCTGCTCGTCCAGCATCAGGTGATAATCGCGAAAGTGCGGGCCGGACATGTGCCAATGAAAATTCTTCGTCTTGATATAGAGCACGAACACATCGGCAAGCAGCGCGGTCAGCGCGGCCGCGATATCGGTCGTGGCGTTCGAGGAGAGATCGGTCGGAGTGGCGAGCGCTGCACGCTGGATTCTGGATGCGGGTTGATATGTCATGGTCGGTGTCTCCTGATGATGGGGTGTGAATGGGGCGGGGTCAGTGGATGGTCGGCGCGATCAGCAGGACCGGCAGGCGCGTCTCGTTGGTGTGGACGGTGATCGCGATCCGCTTCGGCCGCTCCACGTCGGGCAGCTGCGCCGACTGGCTGGTTACGACTTGTTTGGCTGCCAGGGAAAACGTCTTCTTGGACGACGACATGGGATCGGCTCCATTCCGGTGAATATGGCTGGAGCTTAGGCGGCCTTCTTTGGTCGGCCTATTCTATGGTCGTCTAGTCGGGCCACACCTAAGTATAGTTATGGAGCGGATGGCAAGGGAGTAGCTTTCTCCTATGCCTCACGTCCCCTCCGTGAGGCGGTAGCGCCGCACGCTACCTGTCTTCAATGCCGCCCCCGCATCGAAGACGCGGATCCCTCCCCCGGATCCGCCAGAGACCGCCCCGTACCCCCGGGGCGGTCTTTCCTTTTTGGGGTGGACCTAGAAAATCACCCGGTGCGGATGCGTGAAGATCTCGAAATCCTCTCCGCGCGCAACGGCGATCATGGTGATCCCGGCCTCCTCGGCCGTGCGAATGGCATAGGCAGTCGGCGCCGAAATCGCGATCAAGATCGGACTGCCGAGGAACCCGGCTTTCTGGATCATCTCGATCGAAAGCCGGCTGGTCACGACAACCGCGCCGCTGCCGCCGGAAACGCCCGAGCCGACGACGGCACCGCAGAGCTTGTCGAGCGCGTTGTGCCGGCCGACATCCTCACGCACCGCCACAAGCCCGCTCCCCGACACGAAAAACCCGGCGCCATGGACCGCGCGGGTCTTGTGGTTGAGCTGCTGGTGATCGCCGAGGCTCGCCACTGCGCGTGCGATTTCATCAGGCGTGATCGTGAGATCGGAGGACAGCACGGGCCGAACCGTGCGCACGGCCTGCTCCAGCGATTCGATGCCGCAGAGACCGCAACCGACCGGCCCCATCATGTGCCGCCGGCGCGCACGCAGCTTCTCCTCGACATCGTCGACAAGCGCGATCTGCACGTCGATGCCAACCTCGTCCTGAACGATCTCGATCGCCTCGATCTGCGAGACCGTGTCGATCAGCCCTTCGGTGAGGCTGAAACCAACGGCAAAATCGACGAGATCATCCGGCGTCGCCATCATCACCGCATGCGAGCTGCCACCGTAGGAAAAGGCGATCGCCACTTCCTCGGGAACGCTGCGCGTCGCGGGCGCGGCAACACCACCCCGAAAGGCGATCGTCTGCACTGCTTCATGACTCGCTCGGCTATCGACGAAACTGATATTCACTCTGCTCTTCCCTGAACAACGCGGCATCGCCGGATGGTGGTCCGCTCGATACGCACTATAGGCCCGGACCGGCCGGTCTGTCCTCGTCAAAGAACGGCCGCCTGCGGCCAGCACCAGCCGGGTCGGTTGCAAATACGGTCAATCACCTGAAACAAAAGGCAAAACACCTTTTGCGCAAACGACACCTATGTATAGGTTAGAATGACGGTCGCGATCGCTATCATGCGCGCCAAGGTAGATGGGGATCTTATCATGAGCGCGGAACGAGCCGGTGTGCTGTTCAATCAACGTGGTGGCACGGGCCATCGTGTCACCGTCGCGCTGATATCAGCCTTCCTGATGGCGATCGTCTTTGTGATCGATACTTTCACCGAGATCGAAGGCGCGATCGCGGTTCTTTATGTCATGGCTCTCCTGCTTGGCTCGGAGATTTTGACCCGCACCGGACTGCTGCTGACGTCGATCGTCTGCATCTTCCTGACGGTCCTCTCCTATTTCCTGACCCACGGCCCCGATCCTGACCTGCAGACCTTCATTCGTCTCGCGGTCGCCTTGGCGGCGCTTGCCATCACCATGGCCCTGCTCTTGCGAAACGATGCCTTCCGCGCCGAGCTGATCGAAAGAAACGCCGAAATCCGCGAAAGCGAAGCCCGCTATCGCTCGATCTTCGATGGCGCCCGCGTCGCGCTCTGGGAGCGGGATTACTCGCGGCTGCACGCTTACCTGTCGGAGTTGAAGGCCGCCGGCGTTACCGATCTGGAAGACCACGCGCGCCGGCACCCCGAGATCATCGACCACTGCATCGGCCTGCTGCGCACGGTCGCGGCCAACGAAGCGGCCCGTGAGCTGGTCGGGACATCCGCCAACAGCGGTTCGCGAGAATCGATGGCCGATTTCATCGCCTCCGGCGACAAGACCTTCCTGCATCTGATGAATGCGATGTTCACGGGCCAGCCCTATTTCGAAGGCAAGGGCAGGATCACGACCGACAGCGGCGAAATCAGGCAGGTGCTTTTGAGCATCAGTTTTCCCGAGGACACCGCCGCCTTCAACCGCGTGGTCGTCGGCATGGTCGACATCACCCAGCGCGAGATGACGGAAGCAGCACTGGTCGAGGCCCGCGCCGAATTCGCCAAGGCGTCGAAAGCGGCCACCATCGGCGCCCTCTCCGCCTCACTGGCGCATGAACTGAACCAGCCGCTCGGCGCCATCGCCGTCAACGCGCAGACGCTGATTCGCTGGCTGGATCGCGACCCGCCGGATCTCTCGGCGATCCGCCGCTCCGCCGAACGCATTATCCGCGACGGGCAGCGCGCCAGCGACATCATCCACAACACCCGCAACCTCCTCACCCAGCAGGAAAGCAAAGCCGAGTGGATCGACCTGTCGACGCTGATCGACGAAACCCGCTCGCTGGTCGAGCACGACCTGAAACGCGACGGCATCGCGGTGACCGTTCGCCCGGGCGAAGGCGTGCCGCAGGTCAAGAGCGTGCGGGTGGAGATCCAGCAGGTGATGATCAACCTCATGACCAACGCCATCCAGGCGATCAACGGCGCCAAGTGCCCTGTCCGCGAGATCATCGTCGAGATCCAGCCAGCCGATGGCATGGTCGGCGTGTCGGTCAGGGATAGCGGCCCGGGCATTAGCCCCGAGGGGATGGAGAAGCTTTTCACGCCCTTCTACACCACCAAGGCGGAGGGGCTCGGAATGGGCTTATCGATCTGCCGCAGCACGCTGGAAAGCCGCGGCGGCAAGCTCGACGGCTTCAATCATCCCGATGGCGGCGCGGTGTTCAAGATGACGCTACCGATCGAGGATCCGCATCTGTAAACGCCCGCATCCGGTTGTGCGTCCCGCTCAACGCGCGGCGGACGTGAACAACCTAAACCCTTGTATGATACCGTTTCGCGGTATCGGCGCGCATATTAGAGGAACCAAGCAAGCATCCGAGTCCGAAATATCAACGTACCGGAATACCCATAGGTCCCTCTCTTGCCCCACATTTCCACCATCGCCATCGTCGACGACGACCAAGCCATCCGGGAGGCGCTCGACGATCTTGTCCTGTCCTGCGGCTACCAAAGCCTGCTGTTCGCCAATGCCGAGGAGTTCCTGGCCTACGAGGATCGCGCCTCGATCGACTGCATGCTTCTCGACGTCTCCATGCCCGGCCTGAGCGGCATCGAGCTGCAGGCCGAACTGAACAAGACGCCGTCGAGACCGCCGATCATCTTCATGACCTCCTATCGCGACGACCGAACCCGGTCGGCGGCGCTCGATGGCGGCGCCTTCGCAGTTCTCGGCAAGCCTGTCGATATCAAGCACCTCCTCGCCTGTCTCGAATCGGCGCTTCAACCCAAGACCTGACGGAGGCAGCCACCGTGGCGCGTGGCCTGAAACGCAAAACGCCAGGTCTCTCGACCTGGCGCTGTAAGGGCGTGGCTCTCGTTCAAGCCGCGGAAGATTGCCGCTTCGGCAGCTTCCAGCCTGGGCGGACGAAGTGGCAGGTATAGCCATTCGGAATCCGCTCCAGATAGTCCTGGTGCTCCGGCTCGGCCTCCCAGAAATCGCTGACTGGCGCGAGCTCGGTGACGACCTTGCCCGGCCACAGGCCGGATGCGTCGACATCGGCGATCGTATCCACCGCGATGCGCTTCTGCTCATCATTGGCGTAGTAGATGGCCGAGCGGTAGCTGGGGCCGAGATCGTTGCCCTGGCGATTGGGCGTTGAGGGATCGTGGATCTGGAAGAAGAATTCCAGAATGTCGCGATAGCTGGTTTTCGCGGGATCGAAGAGGATCTCGATCGCCTCGGCGTGGTTGCCGTGATTGCGATAGGTCGCATTGGCGACCTCGCCGCCGGTGTAACCCACGCGCGTCGTCTCGACACCTGGCATGCGCCTGATCAGATCCTGCATCCCCCAGAAACAACCGCCTGCAAGCACTGCGCGTTCGATAGTCATCGAATATCTCCATTCCCTGAGGTTCGTTACGGAATTCATCGGGCGGCAGTCCCGGATGTCTCCACCCATCCTGCCTGAGCCACCTGCAAAGGCAACTCGCCGCGTGCCCTACAGATAGGGATTCGACGTCATCTTTGCCAGTCCAACATGATCGGCGCGCTCATATCAGCAGCGAGACATTCAGCCAGCGCTGATCAAAGACCGTGTCCAACCAATTGATTTTACTTTGGCGGCTCCAGCCTCTAGGGAAGCATCATAAGTTGCGTGGCGCAGGCTCGATAACCCAACGTGACATGCATCACGTAACGGGAACCGCAGGCGCGCCATACCCGTCATATCCAACAAGCAATTTAGAAAAGCGAGATCATAATGACCGACGAACCAATCGTAAGAGACAGCAACGGCGCCGAGCTTAACGACGGCGATTCCGTCACGCTCATCAAGGACCTGAAGGTCAAGGGCACATCGGAAACCATCAAGCGCGGAACGCTGGTGAAGAACATCCGCCTCAACGGAAACCCCGGTGAAGTGGAATGCAACACCAAGCAGGTCAAGGGCCTGGTGCTGAAGACGGAGTTCCTCAAAAAGGCGTAGGCAGCAGTGATATCTGTGCCAGATCGCAACGTTTGATGCAGATCAATGTGGCGACGGCGCGCCGCGCTATTGTCTGTTCATGAGCTTCCTGCACGTCGCTCATAACCGTACAACTTGGCTCGTCCTGGCGATACCGCGGGACGAGCCTTTTTTATGTTAGCAAGAACGAGACGGTAGCCGCTCTCGGACTACTTGTACTTGGTGATCGTCGGGCTGGTGACCCGGTCGCCCGCCTTAAGGCCGAGCTTGGCGGCAGCTCCCGCATTGAGCTCGATCACGTACTTCACCGGGCTCACCGAATCGATGATGTCGCGGGAATACGGCACCGCATTCTGCTTGACGCCGCGAACGATACCCGCGCGATCGACAAACAGCATGTCGAGCGGCAGAACCGTGTTTTCCATCCACATCTGCACCCGCTTCGACGCGCCGAAATCAAAGATCATGCCCGCGTCGGCGGCCATGTCCTGACGGTACATCAGCCCGCGCTGGCGTTGTTCGTTGGTATCGGCAATCTCGACGGTAAAGTTGTACTTCTGTCCTGCCGTCGTCTCGATGACCAGCGGCTCCTTGTCGAACTTGACGACGGACTGGGCGAATGCCGGCAGCGCCAGCATGAAAAAAAGCGCCCAAAAGGCGCTTCTGATCCGGTGCGAAACCATGTTCATCAGTGCGCCCGGCTCACAGGCGTCGGCGCATCCGGATGGATTTCGGCTGCCATCAGACCCTTGTCGCCATCGCCGAAGCGAACGAGCACAACCTGGCCGGGACGAAGCTCGGTAAGCCCGAAGCGACGCAGCGTCTCCATATGCACGAAAATATCCTCGGTCCCCTCGCCGCGCGTCAGGAAGCCGAAGCCCTTGGTGCGGTTGAACCACTTGACCAGCGCGCGCTCCAGACCGCTCGTCGCCGTGACCTGCACATGGGTGCGCACCGGCGGCAACTGCGACGGATGAACCGCCGTGGACTGGTCCATGGAGAGGATCTTGAAGGCTTGGTATCCGCGGTCACGGCGCTGGATGAGTGCCACGATGCGCGTGCCTTCGAGGATGGTCTGGTAACCGTCGCGGCGAAGGCAGGTTACGTGCAGAAGCACATCCTGCATGCCGTTGTCGGGAACGATGAAACCGAAGCCTTTCGCGACGTCGAACCACTTCACGACACCGGTGATTTCGATGAGGTCAACCGCATCGCCCGCGAGTTGTTCGAGGTCAGTGAATTCCGTCGATGAAATCCTGTCAGCCATTTCGCCAGCCCCTCAATACGCGTCACACTGTTACGGTTAACTGATTCTTGAGATCAAGATTAACATGTTGGTAACGGATTAGCGCAAGCCCTACTTTTCGTTTATTCGCAGCTGCCAATCTTACCCCCTAGTCTTGCCTGAACCTGACGTTCCGCCACATAAGGGGCACGCCAGCATTTAGAGAGGAAACAGAATGCGTTATCTCCACACCATGGTCCGCGTGAAGGATCTGGATGCATCGCTCCATTTCTACGCGACCCTCTTCGGGCTCGAAGAAACCCGCCGCATCGACAACGAGAAGGGCCGCTTCACCCTCGTGTTCCTGGCAGCCCCCGGCGACAAGGCCGACGCCACCGCCAAGGGCGCTCCCTGCCTGGAACTGACCTATAACTGGGACCCCGAGGACTACACCGGCGGCCGCAACTTCGGCCACCTCGCCTATGAGGTCGACGACATCTACGCAACCTGCCAGAAGCTGATGGACAACGGCATCACCATCAACCGCCCGCCGCGCGACGGACACATGGCTTTCGTGCGCTCGCCTGATGGCATCTCGATCGAGATTCTGCAGAAGGGCGGCAGCCTGGAAGCGGCCGAGCCATGGGCATCGATGGGCAACACCGGCGCCTGGTAAGCCGAGGCTTTTGCGAGGCTTGCGGCTTTTTCGATTTCCGGCCACTGCGTCCGGATCGTCCTTGCCGCACAACTTTGCTGCGGGCACTCTCCGGATGACTCGAGGGGAAACGCGCGTTTTGCACACCCCCTCGCCTTCATTTTGGAGAATGCTCGCTTGCTCGCTGTTGAAAAGCGCACGCCCATCAAGGCGGCACTTCTGATCGCCGCCTCCGCTTTGGCGCTGTCGGGCTGCGTGTCCGACAAGCCCGCCGTCGACGCGCTCGCATCCGCTGCCGCCGAACCCGCGCCCGCGCAGGATCAGCAAATGGCCGCAAACGCCGCACCGACAGCTGGCACCCAGCAGGCCGGCTACCACGACCCAAGGATGACGAACGTCTCCGGGATGACCAATACTCCCGGCGCGCAAGCCGCCAATCTGGCACAAGCACCCGGCCAGCCGGCATCGGCAGCACCGGAAGCCATGGCTCCCGCCAATATCGGCGGCCTTGCCATGCAATCGACCGGCATCAACGCCCAGGCGATGAGCATCTTCTCGGTCAAGCCGAAGATCCAGAACAACCCGACCTCGACGACCTTGCAGCCATCGACCGGCGTCGGCGCAACGCGCTCCAGCGTCTATTCGAGCCAGCTCCCGGTCGAGGAGGCGCCGCAGCAGCAGACACTGCAGCCGCAGCAATCCTCGCAGAACACCAGCACCAGGGTTGATCCGGTGCAGACCGCCTCGCTGGCGACAGCATATCTTCCCGGCCAGAGCATGAACGCGCTCTACGCCGCGCCGAAGCAGAACCTCCTCACCAGCCTCTCCGGCCTGATCAAGAAGGCGTCGCTCCCCGGCATGACGCGCGTCGCGCCGAACGGATTGCATCTGCAGAACGACAAGGTCGAGGTCGGCTGCTTCAAGCCGAACCTTCTGAAGGTGATCAAGGCGGTCGAGACCCATTTCGGCAAGCCTGTGGTCGTCACATCGGGCTACCGCGATCCCGAACACAACCGCATGGTCGGCGGCGCCGAGGAATCGATGCACATGAGCTGCGATGCAGCCGACATCCAGATCGACGGCGTCTCCAAATGGGATATCGCCGCCTACATCAGGTCGCTGCCCGACCGCGGTGGCGTCGGCACCTATTGCCACACCGATTCCATCCATCTCGACACCGGCCGCAACCGCGACTGGAACTGGGGCTGCGGCGGCCGACAGCCATCCGCTACCGTGGCGCGCGCGCTCTGATATCAAGCTCACTCCACTCACCGCCGTCCGTTGCCTCTCGTGGCACCGGACGGCGCTTGCGTTTAGGCGTTTGATTTCAAGGCAATACGCGTGTTTTTCCACACGCTGGCATTTCTTGTCATTTTTTTGCAAAAAATCACTTCTTGCCGCTTGCGGGAATCCAA
>NZ_DDHH01000174.1:1064-12149 GCF_002338015.1 Rhizobium sp. UBA1881 | reverse complement strand
GGTGGCTGCGCGACGGCGCGGCTGGCGGGTCGTTGCCGCACTGCTTTCCTCGTCCATCGACACCTCGGCCGGAATGCCTTCGATTTCCGGCTGCGGGCCGGTACCGTCGATCACTTCGGGCTGGGCAGCGGCTGCAACCGGTGCCGGACGCTCTTCACGACGGCGCGGCTGGCGAGCCGGGCGCTCTTCGCGAGGCTGCTCCTCGGCGCGCGGCTGCGGCTGGGGCTGCTCTTCGCTGCGCGGCTGCTCGTCGTTCTGACGGCGCGGCTGCTCTTCGTCGCGGCGCTGGCGCTGCTCGTTATTGAAGCGGCGCTCGTCCGAGCGGCGGCCCTGCTGCTCGTCATTCTGACGGCGCGGCTGCTCATCGTTGTTGCGGCGCTGCTGGTGCTCCTGCTGCTGGCGCGGAGGCTGAACGACCACGACGTCGTCATTGTCGCCACCATCCATCTCGTCGCCATCGCGCTCACTGCCGTCGCGGTCGAATTCGCCGCGGTCGTCGCGCTGGAAGCGTTCCTGCATCTGCGCCTGTGCGGCGGCAATGATGCGGTAGTAGTGTTCGGCGTGCTGCAGGTAGTTTTCAGCCATGACACGGTCGCCGGAGCTCTGCGCGTCGCGACCGAGCTGCGAGTATTTTTCAGCGATGTGCTGTGCGGTGCCGCGGATCTTCACGTCTGGGCCGGAGCTGTCGTAGGTCCGCGTCAGCGGATTGCCGCCCTTGCGGTTGAAATTGTTGTTATTGTTATTGTTATTTCCGCCGCCGCCGCCGTTATTGTTGGTACGCCCGCGACCGCGTTTGTTCTGCTGTCCTGGCCTCATCGATCGTTCACCTGAATTCTCTGTTTGTGTGGAGTGATGGCACCGTCAACCGTGGTCGTTTGTCCGACTCAGGGTATTCGTGCCGCAAGCATAATGCGCCTTTGCGCCAACCTGCCGCTTGTTCTCAAGTCAGTTTGACTGATTCACGCATTGGGTCGTCTTCAACCTTTGAAACTCTCGTTTAAGAGAGTGGACCCCCGAGGCCGAGCTAGCTTCGAACGAACAATCGTTCTGACCTATCTCTCCAATACGTGGGGGCAACCTATATTGCTTCCCGTTTAAATCCAAGCCTTTTCTTCGCAATGACACCAATGGACTAGTCTATTCAGCCGCTTGTTGCCGATCAGTTACGGGCGAACACGAGCACACGGTCGTTGTGGCCGTAATCCTTCACCGATTCCAAGCATTTGAAGCCTTCAGCCTCAAAAACTTCGGTCACTTCCGTTCGCTGATCGTAGCCTATCTCGAGCCCTATAACACCGTCTGGATGCATGAACCTTGCGGCATCCTTGGCAATGGAACGGTAGGCGTCAAGCCCATCCATGCCGCCATCCAGTGCGGCGGCCGGATCAAATTTTGTCACTTCGGGAGCAAGAGTGTCAACGACACTGGACGCTATATAGGGCGGATTTGAGACAATAGCGTGAAACTTCCCGTCTATGGCCTGAAACCAGCTTGATTGCACCGCCTTGAAGCGCTGCTGCAGCCCGTTTCTTTCCGCGTTGAATTGCGCCGTCTTCAGCGCGTCGACGGCGATGTCGCTGCCGATGCCCGATGCCTCGGGACATTCCTTGAGCAGCGCGAGGCATATCGCCCCGGTTCCCGTTCCCATATCCAGTATATGGAGATCGCCATGCTTACCCGCAAGGTCTCTCATATAAGGAAGCATGGTATCGACGAGGATTTCGGTATCCGGCCTCGGCTCCAGCGTTTCCGCCGAAAGCGACAAAGGCAGGCCGTAGAACTCGCGCTCGCCCAGAATGCGATGCACCGGCTCATGCGCCAGCCTGCGGGTGATCGCGTCCTCGATCCGTGCGGCGGCCGCGTCCTTGACGCGCTCGCCACCCCGCGTCAGCATCTCGGTCGTCGTGAGCCTGAGCAGCCCCGAGATCAGCACCCGCGCGTCGGCGGCCGGATCGGCCACGCCGGCCTCGGTGAAGCGTCGCCGCGCCTCGGCCAGAAGCTGGGAAACCGTCGCGCCGACCTGTTTCCCTTGCTCGCTCATGGCTGCTGCTCGCCGAGCTGCGAGAGCTGGCTTGCCTGGTAGTCGGCCATCAGCGCATCGACGATCTCGTCGATTTCGCCCACCATCATCCGGTCGAGCTTGTAGAGCGTCAGGTTGATACGGTGGTCGGTGACGCGGCCCTGCGGGAAATTATAGGTGCGGATACGCTCCGAGCGATCACCGGAGCCGACCTGGCTCTTGCGGTCGGCGGAGCGCTCGCTGTCGGCGCGCTGGCGCTCGGCGTCGTAGAGACGCGACCGCAGAACCTGCATCGCCTTGGCGCGGTTCTGGTGCTGCGATTTTTCCGAACTGGTGACGACGATACCCGTCGGCAGGTGAGTGATACGCACGGCCGAGTCGGTCGTGTTGACGTGCTGACCGCCGGCGCCCGACGAGCGCATCGTGTCGATACGGATGTCCTCGGCGCGGATCTCGATATCGATCTCCTCGGCCTCGGGCAGCACGGCAACCGTCGCCGCCGACGTATGGATACGCCCGCCCGCTTCCGTCTCCGGCACACGCTGCACGCGGTGCACACCGGATTCGAACTTCAGCTTGGCGAACACGCCCTTGCCGGTAATCGTCGCGATGATTTCCTTGAAGCCGCCGGCTTCCCCCTCGCTGGACGAGAGAACCTCGACCTTCCATCCATGCGCCGCCGCATAGCGCTCGTACATGCGAAATAGGTCGCCCGCGAACAGCGCCGCCTCCGAGCCGCCGGTGCCGGCGCGAATTTCGAGGATGGCGCTCTTTTCGTCGGCCGCGTCCTTGGGCAGAAGCAGGATCTGGATTTCCTGCTCCAGCGCCTCGATCCGCTCCTTGACCTCGGGAAGCTCCATCTCGGCCATATCGCGCATCTCGCGGTCGACGGTTTTGTCGTCGAGCAGCGTCTCGAGATCGGCAAGCTCCGACAGTGCCTTTTCATAGGCGCGGATCTTGGTCACGACGGGCTGCAGCTCGGCATATTCGGAGGCAAGCTTGACGTAGACGTCAGCCGAAGGGCCGGCCGACATGCGCGCTTCGATCTCGCCGAAGCGGCGTTCCAGCTCGCGCATCTTTTCAACGGGAAGCTTCGCCACCCTCACTCCAATTCTGTTTGTCTCTGGCTACAGAGGGATGTTGTGTGTTTCGGCGAAATGGGCAAGCAGTTCGCGCATCGATGTCGGCGTCGTCGTATCGTCGAGCGCCTCGTGCATCGCCTTGGACAGTGCGCCTACGTCGAGGCCGAGCAGCATTGCCTTGACCGGACCGATGGAGGCCGGCGACATCGACACCGAGCGGAAGCCGATGCCTAAGAGCGCCATGGCCGAAATCGGCTTGCCCGCCAATTCCCCGCAGAGCGTCACCGGCGTGTTGTTGCGCTCGCCGGCGCGCACGATATCGCGCAGGATACGCAGGAACGGCTTGTCCAGCGTGTCGAAACGATCGGAAACCCGCGCATTGCCACGATCGACGGCCATCGAGAACTGGAACAGATCGTTGGAACCGACCGACACGAAGTCGACCGCCGCCATCAGCTCGTCCAGCTGCCAAAGCAGAGCCGGCACTTCCAGCATGGCGCCGAACTGCAGCTTGCGCGGCAGCCCGTGGCCGAAGCGCGACAGGCGCTGCACTTCCTTCTGCAGCAGTTCGCGCACCGCGGTGATCTCGGAGACCTCGGTCACCATCGGCACCATCAGCTTCAATTCCATGCCGGCGGCTGCCTTCAGCATGGCGCGCAGCTGCGTGCGCAGAAGACCAGGGCGGTCGAGCGACAGGCGGATCGCCCGCCAGCCAAGCGCCGGGTTCTCTTCCTCATGGCCGCGGAAATAGGGCACGACCTTGTCGCCGCCGATATCGAGCGTGCGGAAGGTGACGGACCGGCCGGCGGCCTGCTTCAGGACGTTGCGATAAAACTGCTCCTGCTCTTCCGCCTTCGGAAGCGTGGAGGCGATCATGAACTGCAGCTCGGTGCGGAAGAGCCCAATGCCTTCGGCGCCCGATTCCGACAGTTGCGGCAGGTCGACCAGCAGGCCGGCATTCATCTGCAGCGACACGCGCTGCCCGTCCTTGGAGAGCGGCTCGACCGCGCGCAAGGCCCGGAACTGCTCCTGCCGGCGGGCGCGGAAGCGCACCTTCTCCTCGTAGGAGCGCTGATGCTCCGGCAGCGGCCGCAGATGCACATGGCCGCCGTCGCTGTCGATGATCACGGCGTCGCCATTATCGGCCAGCGCAACGATCCCGGCCGCCTGGCCGATGACGGGAATGCCCATGGCACGCGCGACGATGACGACATGGCTGGTGACGGCGCCCTCTTCGAGCACCAGGCCGCGCACATTGGCGCGCGGATAATCGAGCAGTTCGGCGGCACCCATGGCGCGCGCCAGGATGATCGCGTCTGCAGGGAAGCCATCGCCCGAGGTGCGGCCGGTATAGCCTGTCAGCTGCCGCAGCAGGCGGTTCGCCAGATCCTCGAAATCATGCATCCGCTCGCGCAGATAAGGGTCCGTCAGGCGCATCATCCGCGCCTTGGTGTCGCTCTGCACCTTCTCGACCGCGGCTTCCGCCGTCAGGCCGTTGCGGATCGCCTCTTCCAGCTTGCGCACCCAGCCCTGGTCATGCGCGAACATGCGGTAGGTCTCGAGCACCTCGCGATGCTCGCCCTCCATCGACACGTCGCGCTGAGACAAGAGATCGTCGATCGAGATGCGCAGCGAACCCAGCGCTTCGGCAAGCCGGCGGATTTCCTTGTCGGCATCGTCGTTGAGAAGATTGGTGACGACGATGCGCGGCTCGTGCAGCACGACATAGCCGAGGCCGATGCCTTCATTATAGGTGTCGCCATCGATCGTGACGGAACGGGTGAGATCGAGCTCGAGCCCCGGCTTGGTGAGCTTCTTCAGCTCGCCGGTAGCGATCATCTCGGCGAGAACCATCGCCGTCGTTTCGAGCGCTTCCAGCTCCTCGTCGCGATAGTTGCGGCTTGCCTTGTTCTGCACGACGAGAACGCCGAGCGAGCGGCCGGCGCGTAGGATCGGCACACCGAGGAAGGAATGATAGATCTCTTCGCCCGTCTCCGGCAGGTAGCGGAAGGCGGGGTGTGATTGCGCGTCGGAGAGATTGAGAGGGGCGGCCGATGCGGCGATCGTGCCGACGAGGCCCTGCCCCATTTTCAGCTGCGCCAGGTGGACAGCTTCGCGGTTCAGACCTTCGGTTGCATAGAGTTCGAGCACGCCGTCGGAACGCAGCACGTAGACGGAGCAAACCTCCGCCACCATGTTGCTGGCGATCTGGCGAACGATCCGGTCAAGACGCTCTTGTGGCTCCAGCGGCTCCGCCATCAACTCGCGCAGCCGCTTGAGCAGCACGCGCGGACCGCCGGAAAGGTCTCTCATTGCGTCTCAAGCTCCAAAAACAGAAGGCAAAGTGGCCCGGCAGATCGCCGCGCCACTAATCAACTTGTACGCGCGGCGGCCCTGCTGGGAATCAATTCTTATCCAGACCGTAGCAGGAATGCAAAGTCCTGACAGCGAGTTCCGCATAAGGACCATCAATCAGGATGGAAATCTTGATTTCCGAGGTGGTGATCGCCTTGATGTTGATGCCTTTATCGGCAAGTGCCTTGAAAGCGGTCGCCGCGACGCCGGCGTGGCTGCGCATGCCGATACCGATGACCGACACCTTCACCAGGCCCGATTCGTTCTGCACGACGTCGTAACCGATCGTATCCTTGTGCTCGCCGAGCACCTTGATGGCCTTGTCCACGTCGCCCGACGGCACGGTGAAGGTCATGTCGGTCTTCGAGCCATCTTCCGAGATGTTCTGGACGATCATGTCGACATTGATGTGGTTCTCGGCCAGCGGTCCGAAGATCGCGGCGGAGACGCCCGGACGGTCGGCGAGACGGCGAAGCGAGATCTGCGCTTCATCCTTGGCATAGGCGATGCCGGTGACTACTTCCTGTTCCACGATTTCTTCCTCGTCACAAATCAGCGTTCCGGGCGGATTCAAGAAATCACCCATGCCCGGAGCATCGGGATCTTCAAAAGACGAACGCACGAAAGTGCGCACCTTGTGCACCATGGCAAGCTCGACCGAGCGAACCTGCAAGACCTTGGCGCCGAGCGATGCCATTTCGAGCATTTCCTCAAACGCGATCTTCTTCAGGCGGCGCGCCTGCGGCACGATGCGCGGATCGGTCGTATAGACGCCGTCGACGTCGGTATAGATGTCGCAACGGTCAGCCTTGACGGCGGCGGCGATCGCCACCGCCGACGTATCCGAACCACCACGGCCGAGCGTCGCGATGCGGTTGTCGGGGCCGAGACCCTGGAAGCCGGCGACGACGGCCACCTGGCCCTCGCCCATGCGCTTGATCATTTCCGAGCCGTCGATCTCGAGGATACGGGCGGCGCCGTGCGCGTTGTCGGTGCGGATCGGGATCTGCCAGCCCTGCCAGGAGCGGGCGTTGACGTCCATGGCCTGCAGCGCGATGGCCAGAAGACCCGAAGTCACCTGCTCGCCGGAAGCGACGATGGCGTCATATTCGCGGGCATCATAGAAAGGCGAGCTTGCGCCGACGACCTTCGGCGTATTCTGCACCCAGCCGACCAGCTCGTTTGTCTTGCCCGACATGGCGGAAACGACGACGGCCACTTCATGACCGGCATCGACCTCGCGTTTGACGTGGCGGGCAACGTTCTTGATACGGTCCAGGTCAGCGACGGATGTTCCGCCGAACTTCATTACGATGCGTGCCATAAGCCTCTACCACAGCAAACCGCCGGGAGAGACGAACGCCAGACCCGGCACGACGAAGCCTTGGAAGCCACGGGCCGAAGAGCCGGAATTGGGAGGTTCTGGAACCCTTCTAAAGCCCTGCGCCCAAGGGCCCAAGTTGCGGCGTCTCTTAACGAGTTTGTGAGGGGGTGGCAAGGTGGAGAAAGGAGAATGACGGCCTCAATTGCGCGTGTAATTTGCAGGCCGCGCGAGGCAGCACCGAACCGCATGTGACATGACTATGACAATCCCGCCAGACACTGCCCGCCAAAGCGCGCTGCCCCGTCCCCGCACATTTTTCGGCGTAAAGATTAGATTCAGCTTTTTTTGGTAATTTCCCGTTAGCAATACCCTTTGATGTTCCTGGCGCCACCTAAGTTCGGCGTCCGGCCTGTAATGAGTAACGGGTTCCCAATGCGTTTTTCGGCTGTGCCAGCAATCTTCCTTGCCTGTCTGACCCTTGCGGGTTGCACGTCGACGTCTGGCCCCGACGTCTTGGCTTCAGCCGCCCCGTCGCGCGAAACGACCAGTTCGGTGGCTCCGCCGGCCGCCGTCCCATCCGCGCCGGTACCCTCCGCCGGTATCGCCACCGGCCAGCAAACCGCTCCGCATCAGGAAGTGCTGGCATGGGCCGGCCCGATCCCGGAATCGAAGGCCTTCGAATCCGCCGACCGCGCCGTCGGCGCACCGCTTCCCGCCGAGCGCCCGATGGCAGCTACGGAGGTCGCGATGATGACGCCGCCGGCCCGCCCGCCCGTTGTCACGCCGGTTGTCGCCCCGATCATGGAGCGCCCCGATCTTCCCGATATGGAAGAGACGGCGCAGCCGCGCACGCGCAGCAAGCTCTATAGCCGCCAGTTCCGCGACGCCAAGCCGATCAACTTCGGCCGCGCCTCGCCGCACAAGCTCGCCGTTCACGGCGTCGACGTCTCTCGCTGGCAGGGCGATATCGACTGGCCGAGGCTGCGCACCCAGGGCGCCAACTTCGCCTATATCAAGGCCACCGACGGCGGCGACCACCTCGACCCGATGTTCCGCACCAACTGGCGCAAGGCCAAGGAAGCGGGCCTCAAGCGCGGCGCCTACCACTTCTTCTACTGGTGCCGCACCGCCGGCGAACAGGCAGACTGGTTCATCCGCAACGTGCCGCGCGATCCCGATGCGCTTCCGCCCGTTATCGACGTCGAATGGAACGGCGAATCCGCGTGCAAGCGTCGCCCCTCGACCGAAAACGTGCTCGAGAAAATGCAGGTCTTCATGGACAAGCTCGAGCGCTACTACGGCAAGCGTCCGGTCATCTACACCGCCCCCGACTTCTATGCCGACAACCTGCAGGGCGCTTTCCAGAACTATCCCTTCTGGCTGCGCTCCGTCGCCGCCCATCCGTCCAAGCGCTATCCCGGCCGCAAGTGGCTCTTCTGGCAGTATTCCGGCTCGGGCCTGTCGCATGGCGTCGAAGGCAGGATCGACCTCAACGTCTTCAACGGCAGCCCCGATCAATGGATGCGCTGGTCCTCGGGACGCCCCAGCAACCGGATGATGGCTGCCAACGACTAACGATCCGACAGCGATCAACCTGCACTGATATCGATCGGGCATAGGCACAACCGTGGCGCGGCACACCCGCTGCCACGGCGCAACTATTTTGTCACACCACTAAAATTCGGGTGTCGCGTATATTTCCAAGCATAGGTAACTGTGATTCTTCTTCAATCGTAAGTATGCGGCGTAGATTGATTCGCGAATGTCTTTGATGCTGAATGATTTGGCGGAGATTCCGAATGGGAAATCTTGATATCGAAACCTGGGCACTGGCCCGCGCCCATCACATTGTGTTGAACGAGGGACTTAACCTTGCGAAGGCGGCGCAGGACCTGGATCGCAAGCGCTCCAGATCGCTGGTCTACGAACTGCGCAAGGTGATCGCGGCGGCAATACTCGAAGCCCATGCTGCCTCAAGCAAGAACGACGCGATGCCGCAGGGCTGAGTGTCGCGTAATGATGGCGGCCTATTCCTCCCTCATGCCTGTGCTTGTCACAGGCATCCAGCCACGGCGCGTCTGCGCCGTGAATGACGTGCCCCAGGTATGTATTTAGCCGAAGAAAAGTCTCTCGCCGCGCGGACGCGCGTCGGCTGGATTCCCGCCACAGGGGCGAGAATGAGGGAGAGGATGAGCTGTCTCGCAATGCAATTATTTGTTGCAATATTGTAAAGTGCAACTAATCTTCCCGCTTGCGGCTGCGCATCGTGGGGAGATGTCATCATGCCATTCACAATAACGAAATCCATACCGGCCAGAGAACGCTGGACGCGCGTCTGCGACATCAGGCAAGGCGCGACCTACGCCTTCACGGCGTCGGGCACGTGGACGGATTGGAAGATCAATGAGGACGCGAACGGCTATGACCGAACGTGGCTGAGACCGTTTGCCGGATTGAGAACCATGCCCAAGGCGCAGTGGTTCGCCCTCATCGGGTCAATCGATCAGGACACGGATACCGCGTTTCTGATCGGCGCGTACCGCCCGTCGTGGACAGCGCCGCGGGATGGCGTTCTCTACTGCTGCGCCAATGACATTCCCATCATGTACTGGAACAACTCCGGCGCGGTCGAGCTGACATGCACTGAGCTCTAGCAGCGCCGAACGCCCGAAAGACACAGTTGCGTCACGCCTAAGAAACGGGCAGCCTAGAGCATGTCGCGCAAGAGTGTGAAGCGGTTGCAGGCGCGGGGGCCGGCCGATCATGACACGCATGCAGAAAATCGGCGTGGTTCTCGGCCTTGCGCTCGTCGCGAGCTTCACGCTGCTGCGCGCCACCGACCCGCCGCTGCTGCGCCAGATCCGCGACATCACCTTCGACGAATACCAGCGCATCACCCCGCGCAAGTTCGAAAACACCCCGGTCCGCGTCATCGATATCGACGAGGCATCGCTCCGGGAATTCGGCCAGTGGCCATGGCCGCGCGACCGGCTGGCGCTTCTGGTGCAGCGCCTATCCGACATGGGAGCGGCAGCCATCGCCTTCGACGTGCTCTTCGCCGAGGCCGACCGCCTGTCGCCGCGCTCCATCATGCGCGATGTCGCCGGCGTCGATCCGACACTCCTTAGCCGACTACCCGATAACGACCAGCTCTTTGCGCAAGCCATCGCCGACAAGCCAGTGGTCCTCGGCTTCGGCCTCTCCATGGACGGCAGCTACAAGCCGCCGGTGAAAGCGGGCTTCGCTTTTACCGGCGAGAGCCCGTTCAACGCCCCGCCGCGCATGACGGCGGCAACGCCGGTGCGTCCGCAATTGCAGATCAACGCCACGGGCCTCGGCCATATCAGCCTCAACCCCGGCACCTACTCCGCCACGGTCCGCCGCGTGCCGCTGCTGCTCAGCGATGGCGAGCAGCTCTATCCCAACCTCGCGCTGGAAGCGCTGCGCGTCGCCCAGGGCGCCTCGACCTATATCGTGGCGGCAGCCCCCGATATTCCCGACACGCTGACCTCGATCAAGGTCGGCGATTTCGTGGTACCCGTCACCTCATCCGGCGAGCTCTGGCTCTACACCAGCCCCGATATCGCCGATCGCTACATCTCCGCCGGCAAGGTGCTGGCGCCCGATGGGCCCGCGCCCGAAGTCGCCGCAGCCGTGCAAGGCAGCATCGTCTTCGTCGGCACCTCGTCTGCCGGCCTGCAGGATATCCGCACCACAGCGCTCGGCGAAAACGTGCCCGGCGTCTCCATTCACGCGCAGACCGTCGAGCAGATCCTCTCCGGTCACTTCCTCTCTCGGCCGGATTGGGCCGATGGCATGGAGATCCTGCTGATCGCGGTGTTGGGCACCTGCCTCGTCATCGTCACCACCTTCGTCAGCCCCGCCGTCGGCCTCGCCTGGGGGCTGATCGTCACAGCGCTCGCCTTTGCAAGCTCCTGGTTCGCCTTTTCGCGATGGGGCCTGCTGTTCGATCCGCTGGCGCCGATCGTCGCCGCCTCGATCATCCACTTCGCCGCCACCTCCTTCCGCATCCTGGTCATCGACCGCGAGCGGCGCGAGGTGCGCAAGGCATTCGGCCAATATCTATCGCCCTCGCTGCTCCACCGCATCGAGCACAATCCGGATGCGCTGCGATTGGGTGGCGACGATCGCGAGCTGACGGTCATGTTCGTCGACGTCAGGGGGTTCACGACGCTGAGCGAGCGCCTGCAGCCGGCCGAGGTCGTCCGCTTCCTCAACACGTTGCTCGATGCGCTAAGCCGCCATGTGGTGGCCAATGAAGGCACGCTCGACAAGTTCATCGG
>NZ_DDHH01000174.1:0-908 GCF_002338015.1 Rhizobium sp. UBA1881 | reverse complement strand
CACGCTCGACAAGTTCATCGGCGATTCCATCATGGCCTTCTGGAACGCGCCCGTCGATGTCGCCGACCATCCCGCCAAGGCCGTGCGCGCCGCCCTTGCCATGCGCGAGACGCTGGCGACGCTGAACGCGACCGACGCCTTCGGCTTCGGCGAAGAATACAAGGTGGGGATCGGCATCGGCATCCACACGGGGCTTGCCTGCGTCGGCAACATGGGCGCCGAAAGCCGCTTCAACTATTCCGCCGTCGGCGACGCGGTGAATGTCTCGGCCCGCATCGAGGGCTGCTGCAAGGAAGTCGGCTTCGATATCCTGGTGTCCGAGACGACAGCCGCGGCCCTGCCGCACTTCGCCCTGCTCGACGCCGGCTCGCTGGGCCTCAAGGGCAAGAGCACCCGCACCCGTCTCTACGCCACGCTGGGCGACGAGACCGTCGGCCTGTCCGCGACCTTTGCCCTTCTCGAAACCGCGCATCAGGCCCTGGTCGAAGCCTTCGCCACCCGCTCAACGGACAGCCGCAAGCTGCTCGCTCGTGTCCGGCAGCGGGCGCAGCCCTACCCGGCGACACTGCCGGAGTTCTACCGCCGCCTCGCCCGCCGAGGCGACCATTTCAGGGAAATACCGACCGAAGTCCCGGCCCCGCTATCGGAGCAGGCGTCGTGAGGATCGCATTTACTGGAATGACACCGGCCTAGTCGCCACTACCGCCGTTGTCGTGATTAACGCCGCCGCTACGGTCATGCATATGGCGACCGCCGCCGTTCCAGCCTCCGCCCTGCCAGCCACCATTCTGATCGCCGTTGCGGCCATGCCACCCGCCACGATGTCCGCCCGAGCCGACGGCGTTGCCAGCCCCGGTCCCGGCGCCGCCCTGGCCACCATCGCCGGCAGGGGACCCTGCCGCGCCGGC
>NZ_DDHH01000141.1:0-22992 GCF_002338015.1 Rhizobium sp. UBA1881 | reverse complement strand
GGACAAAAAGTCACAAGCTCAGTGCAGCTCAAGCATCATCAGCGCATTTCCGATCGCAGCGCCCGAAGCACCATTTTCGAAGACGCACCAGCTATCGGGCGCCAAGAGGGTTGGACCGCGGCGATCTCGTGGTCGGTGTATTTCCAGTAAAATTCTTTTGGCTTGCCATGCAGCCGCATATATTTCGGGCGTCTGTCCAAATTTTCTACCGGCTACGCAGCGCAGGATCGGCCAAAACCCAGCCGATCGCAATATCTTGAGCAGATCCAGTGCCTCGGCCGACGCTCAGCTCTCGTGACGTACCCCGAAGACGATAGGCCCGTCAACGCCATCCGGCATCGTTTGGAATGCCGTCTGGAGCACGTCGGCATATCTCTGACGAAAGTGTCGAACAACTCGGCGACAGGAGTCAAAAAGCTCATGGGCCGTCATTTCGACACTACACTCGCCCGCACGCATGGCACATTCGCTAATGTTCGGTCGCGGCTTCTGCAGTCGCGTCGGTTTTTGGGAACTGAATCACGTGGCGTCCGTTGCGAGTGTTCACCGAAGGAGGAAATAATGAGCGACGTCAAAGCAATTTCGAGCCTCGACCTGAAACGCTATCTCGGACGCTGGTATGAAATTGCTCGGCTTCCGATCAAATACGAGGACGAACATGCTTCCGACGTCACTGCGAATTATTCCATCAATCCCAATGGAAAAGTTCGTGTCGACAATAGGTGCTTCGACGAACATGACAAGCCGACCAACGCGGTTGGCGAAGCAGATCCTGTCGACGGAACCAAGGCCAAGTTGAAGGTTAGCTTTCTACCCGCTGCTCTTCGCTGGATCCCATTCACTGATGGCGATTATTGGGTGCTTAAGATCGACCTTGACTATCAGATCGCTCTGGTAGGAACTCCGGACCATAAGTTTCTATGGGTCCTCGCGAGAGAGAGCTCTATCTCCGAAGCCTCGCTCGACGAATATCTAGCTGAGGCTCGTCGACAGGGCTTCGACCTTCAAAAGCTTATCAGAACCCCACACACTGGACGTGAAGTAAGCGACACGATGCTGGAGAGTGGTTGACCGGCGCGACTGTCTTCCTCTGGCGATAAATTAGATGTTGAAAATGCCGTCCTGTTCGAGCCCGCCAGCGCAAGCTATCCGTCAGTCTTGGGCCGGAACTCCTCCAGGCCGCTTGGGTGGCAAGGCAGCTCGGCTAGGACCTCGAGGTAGTGGGTGCAACACTTCATGAGCTCCGCGGATCGGCAATGGGCCGGAAAGCCTTAAAATGACGATGGAGTTTCCGCTAGCTCCACTTGTGAAGAAACAACCAAGATCAGGGGGGTTCATTTCGGCTTATGCTGAGAAAAAACTAAGGGGCCGTCCTCGTGGTCAAGCGCATCCACAGACGAAGGTGAGAGGAGAACAAAGTCGTACGATGATCGAAAATGCTGAATCGACGATTTTGAAGTGGGTTGCAGGCCGGCATCCCTGCACCACGTGTCCGAGCGAGGTGGCGCGCGTCCTAGCGACGGGTCACAACATCCCACGCGAATGGCGTAAATTCATGCCGGTGGTGCATGAAGCAGTGGATGTCTTGTTAGCGCGCGGCGAAATTACGTTGACCTGGAAATCTGTCGTAATGAGCAAGCGCGCGGGTCCCTATCGCATAAGCGGTCCCAAGCATAAAAGCTGAGGCTTGAAGCTATCGACGCCGATGCGACGCAGCGCATCGGGCCGCACCTCAATCTTTGCGCGCGGGCAGTCTTGACTCTGCGCAGCCCCTTCAAAAGCCCGTTTTAAAAGGGTTTGCACGTCCCCATCGCGTTATTCGACGAGCTGTTTACAGCAATCGTTTCGACGATCAAGGTCTCCTCCCGTCCCGCCGCTGTAATGCAGTCCAGAACGGCGCCACGCGGAGCGTCAAATGAACATAATGGAAACTTTGATACTCTTACCGAGGCTGCGAATCCCTTACCATCCAGCCACTCAGGAATGCTATGACGGCAACGCTGATGACAAGACCCGTAGTCGCGCGAGGATAGTCTCGGGCCGCTGCTAGCGCCATTTCAGCATCGTTACGCCATTGCTGCATCGTTGTCGGGTCGCGGCTGCGATCCTTACTTATGGAATTGTCGTGTCGGGACATCAGCTTCTCCTTTGATCGGATAAGTCGTCGATGCGGCAAAGGTTCCCAGCGTGAGATCTGCCTTACGATGTTGCATCTTCCACGAGACCTCCACAATGGGTCATGGATCGCGACATCGGCATCGATTTCACGTTGAAGTAGATCACAGATCATATTCCGAGACCGGCCAATCGCACTCCTATGATTCGCCATTGCTCCGCTCTTTCGCTGAGGGACCGCGAGCGAAATCGACCTTCCTTCGCCGTGGCGATACCCCACCTATTAGACTTGAAAATGGCCCAGGAAGGTCAATATCGGCAGACTTGACTACCCCTTTAGTGATCTTCGTCGCCACCGTTTCCGAGGGGCCCGCACCGCACAGACCAAATCCGCGAGGGATCGAATTGAGCACGAACGATATAAAATCTTGGCTGACCGATATGGACGGGGTTTTGGTCCATGAGAATAAGGCGCTGCCAGGCGCTGTCGAACTTATCCAGCAATGGCAAGCCCGCAAGACGCCTTTTCTGGTCCTGACCAATAACTCCATTTACACGCCTCGCGATCTTAGCGCTCGGCTGCGCAACAGCGGTCTCGACGTCCCCGAGGACCGAATTTGGACCTCGGCGTTGGCGACGGCTGCCTTCCTTAAGGATCAGACCCCAGCTGGCAAGGCCTTTGTGATTGGCGAGGCGGGCCTCACCACAGCGATACACGAGGCTGGCTTTATCATGACGGATGCCGACCCCGATTATGTCGTGCTCGGAGAGACCCGCTCCTATTCGTTCGATGCCATTACCAGAGCCATCAGGCTGATTGGAAAAGGCGCCCGCTTCATCGCGACCAATCCAGACGCGACCGGCCCAAGCGCAGAAGGCCCGCTGCCTGCAACAGGTGCCGTCGCCGCACTGATCATGCGCGCGACTAACCGCGAGCCTTATGTCGTTGGCAAGCCAAACCCAATGATGTTCCGCTCCGCGCTGAACAAACTTGGGGTACATTCGGAAGGCACGGGGATGATTGGCGACCGCATGGACACCGATATTGTGGCGGGAATTGAAGCAGGCCTGCACACGGTATTGGTGCTTAGCGGCATTGCCGACCGTGCCGAAATCGAGCGCTACCCTTTCCGACCAAAGACGGTGATCGATTCAGTTGCCGATCTGCTTGAATAGGCGCTGTCCTCAGTGCGAACATCGGCAAGCGGCGACGACGTTTGCCTGCTGGCCGCTGTAGCACCATCTCGCGCATCGTCATCAACGAATATGAGGATCCCTATCCCGGCGGCGGTGAGATGCGAGCAATATCTCGGCATCCGACGCAAGCAGATCGTGTTTTTCGGCGAAGGCGGCGAACAGCCCGCGTACGGTTTCCGCTTCGATTTCGCCGCGCAACGCCGCACCACATGCCTTTAACGCAATAGAATGGGCGATGTCCCTCGACGCAGCGGGCCACTCGCACAGGTGCCGATAGGCATCAAGCACGCTACGGATTTCAGCCGGGAAACCCAGGCCGATCAGGATGGAAACTGGCTCTTTGAACATATCCGTTTTCATGACGCTCTCCTTTCCAATTCCGAATGTCAGGGGGCGCCGTCGCCACTGCGCCCTCCACCATAACAGCCGAGGACTATGCGACGTTCTTCTGCCCCTCGATCTGTACCGGGGCGCACGGCTGCGCCCGAGCCGGGTTGGTCTGGATTTCGATCTTCCGTGGTTTCAGGGCCTCGGGGATCTCTCGAACCAGATCGATCGACAGCAGTCCGTTCTTCAGACCCGCTCCGGTGACCCGAACATGGTCGGCGAGCTCGAAACGATGTTCGAACGGCCGGCCGGCGATGCCACGATGCAGATAGCCGTCGTTGTCGGTCTCCTGCTTCTTGCCGGTGACGGTCAGAAGATTGGACTGAAAGGTGACGTCGAGATCGGCCTGTTCGAAGCCAGCCACCGCTATCGAGATGCGATAACTGTCATCGCCGGTCTTGGCGATGTCATAGGGCGGCCAGTCGCTGACAGAGCGGGCGCGCTGAGCGTTTTCCAGAAGGCCGAATACGCGGTCGAAACCGACACTCGAACGGAAGAGTGGTGCATAGTCGTAAGATGTTACCATAGCCATTTCCTCCTTGAAGCAACATGGGTACGGAAGCGCCAAAGTCGATGCTCCCAAGTAGTCCAGCCCTTGTCTTCAGCGGCTGGCGGCAACGATTTGGTTTTGGCGCTTTCGGGATTCAAGAACGAAGAAGAAAAAATCTTGCGATGCCTTTACGCGGCGGCCATCGAGCGTCTGCATAGATACTCCGGTGCGAAGACGACGGCTTGCCAGAGGCTTCAGTGGGATCAATCCAAAGCATGCTACCTATCGTGTTTCGTTTGAAACCGGCAACCTCGGGCGGAGAGCCCGAGAAAACTACCGGTTGACTTTCGGTGGAAAGCCTCTATTTTCAGTTTATCGATCTTTTGCTTGCCGAGCTTTGTCTACCGCGCGATTGGCACCGCGCTCTATTCGAACCTTCTCTTTCAAAAATAGTCGTATCACTGTCCGCGAAGCATCGCTTCCGCGGTCCCTCACTCTATGCTTTGAAAGGGTTCATCATGACCACAGGCACAGTAAAATGGTTCAATTCCACCAAGGGCTTCGGCTTCATTCAGCCAGATAACGGCGGCGCTGACGCATTCGTTCATATCTCTGCGGTCGAGCGTGCAGGAATGCGCGAAATCGTTGAAGGCCAGAAGATTGGCTACGACCTCGAGCGCGACGCGAAGTCCGGCAAAATGTCCGCCTGCAACCTGCAGGCAGCATAATTGAATGCGGTCTCATTGACCACGGATGTACTGGCAATGGGACAGCGCGTTTGAAGGGCCGGGCAATGCTGTCCGGCCTTTTCGATTTTTTAGCCTCGAAATCCATGGAGGTTTCATGACCCAGAGCAAATCCAGGCAGAACGCTGAAATCGCGTTCGACCGGGTCCAATCTCGCTTCTTCGCTCACGGCCGAGCCGTCGAGGAACTTCAGACCGAAGAACAGGCTCGGCAGGCTAAGACCCAACGGCTTCGGGAGGCACGGCTCGCTCGTGATGAGGCGAAGATTGCTGAGTTGGCCCGGTCTTGATCCACAGCGATGAACCGGGAACGCCCAAGAGGTTGGGACACCATCCGACTGTACGATCTTGGACCTTGTCCCATGGCCCGAATTCCAGTTATGGTCGCGGATAGCAGGGGACCTATCAATGTCACAAGAAAAGCAATCACTATCCGTAGTCGTTCGATCCGATGACAAGGGCCATTGGGTAGAATGGAACAACGACGGTGCCACCGGATCGTTGGGACCATACCAGACGGAGAAGATGTCCGGTGACGTGCGCAACGCGAAAGAACGCGAGTTCACTGAAAACGCGGGTCACATCGACGACGCTTAACTGCGCCTGAACAGCGCCCTTGGCGTGATCGTTTCGCCGATCGCCAAAGCCATATCAATCCGCCAATAGCTCACGGATTATTGTCACGACTTCGGAAGAGATTTAGGGCTTTTTCAGGAAGGGCGAACCTTTGAGGAGCTGCTCGACTTCAGGCTGTCGGTAGCCGGACGTTACGATGATTTTGATCGGCGGCCAGCGATCGCGAACAAATGCTGCAAGTTTCAGCCCGTCCATACTTCCCGGCATGTCAACGCCCGTGAAGACAGGATTGATTCCGGCATGCAATTTAAGGACCGCGATCCGCCTCGTCAGCGGTGCCAGCTTAAAACGCGACGAAGCCCTCGTCCTCCAACTCCGCTGTGATCGACAGAAGAATACGTGGCTCGACAACGAGCACGACTATCGGTCATTGGGCATGCGGAGTTTGCTTGTGCAAACAGAGGTGTGCTCCCGAGCCCTAGCCCGAGCTTGGTACGATATCGTACATAATTGTCCCCTCGTCTCAAAGTTCTAGTCGCCGAAGTTTCATGAAGGTCGCCACCGTCTAAGTCAGTGACTGCGACTGTCGGATAGATATCCCACGGCGAAGAAACGGCGCTTCCTGAGCGCCTTCGATGCTATCAACGAGCATTCGACGACGCGCTTCCACTACCGCACCAGACGTCGCGCCGTATTTCTTTGATAAATCTTTGACAGGCTCCTCAATGAGGTCCGCGCATCCATTAATTCAACGAGCCCTATTTGCGCGCATCGATCGCGGAGCTCTCGATCACGCCGCACTTCATTGTCGTGGATCGAGTACGTGGCAGGGCACCATTCAACGCCCCGCCGCGTTTAGACTACTTGTTGTCAGGGCAAGCGTCACTCACGGAAGCGCCGCTGTTGCCACCCTGTGTGTCGACAGCACCGGGTGCCGCGCGGTCAGTGCACTTGCTGCGGTCGACGGTTCCAGTCGTGTTCGTGTTGCCCATCGTGCTATTTGTGGCACTCGGGTCAACCACGACAGGCTCATTCGTGCCCGTTCGGGTCTGGATGTCACCATTCGCGCCCCCACCCGCGTCCTCACCGGCCGTCTTGTCACCTGCCATGTTGTTGGGTGTAGGGTTGGACTGCGCGTAAGAGGTCGAGGTCATCAAGCCTAGCGCGAGGATCGAGGCGGCTGCGAGTTTCATGCGCATGGTATACTCCTACTTTCATTAAAGTTTTTCTCAAGTTGCAGTTAGGAACCTCGGTTGTCGCGACTTGTTCCAACACAGTTCGCTCTCCCGAAATTGTTTTACACCCCGCCCGCGGTAACTCTGGGCAGATCGGCTGGCAGGGCTCGGGATTCATTTGCCCGACATCTTTTCGCCCTTCGAGGACGCTGCAGGATGAGCGCGTCGGCGGTAGGTTCGGACCTCGCTCTCAAGTCGAATGTGGGCGCGCGCTCTGACACCACATCATTGGCACGACCTGCAGGCCATCGGCGCTGGAATAGCCCCGCAATACGCAAACCATGGAACGTAACTTGGCATGCTACGTTTTTCTTGTGTTACGTTGCATGCCATGCAACGTAATGAGCAATGACAATTATCAGCCATCCCGACGATTGGGCCCCGGCTCTCGTAGACAACAAAACACCGAAGGAGTTCCAACCGATCTTGCCAAGTGGCAAGGCAAAGATGTTCATGCTCGGTAACGCTTCTGCACTAATTTGCTAGCTCCTCCGGGCAACAAGTTGGAAAAGCTGAAAAAAGACCGCGCAGGCCAACATGCAATCCGGATCAACGACCAGTGGCGAATATGCCCGTCGGACCGACGTCGGGCCAGAGGATGTGGAGATTGTCGATTACCACTGACGAACTTGCTGCAAGGGGAAAACTACAATGGCAACTCGCTTCCATCCGCCGATTCATCCCGGCGAAATACTCCGCGAAGAGTTCATGGAACCCAACGGCCTAAAAGCCTACACGCTGGCCAAGCTTCTGAACGTCCAGCGCGCCCGCATCGAGCGGATTGTTGCTAAAAAAAACCCGATTACCACCGATACGGCTTTGCGCTTGGCCAAGCTGTTCAACACTACCCCGGAGTTCTGGATCAACATGCAAACTGCGTTCGACCTATCGACTGCCGAGGAAAGCGTGGGTGCTGAATTGGAAGCAATCATTCCGCTGAAAGCAAAAGCGGCTTGAAGACGACGCCCATCAACAAATAGGGGGGTGCGCGTGGCGCGCAAGGATAGGGGCAAATATGAACACCGTTTTTGCAGCGTTGCCATTCTCATTCCTGGGATACGCGCCGCGCAAACCCTATCTCGACAACGACGCCGAGCGTCGGGAGCGCATCCGCCTGTGGCGTGATCTTGGCACCGGCAACGCGATGCTTTTCCTTTCTATCCGCGCGAGTGGGAGACACAGAACAACTCCATCGCCGAGCTTCCGGAGCTTGGCGGGACGTTGCTGGGCCTGAAAGCCTGGTGATTGGTCAAACGGCCGCGCGGGCGGGACAAAGGTACTCGCCCGCCACAGTGATGACCCCAAATCGCGCTTTGTTGCCATCAACTTCCAGCGGTAGCTTTGGGCCGGTCGACCGCGGTTGGTCAGCGTGCGAAGAAAACACCGCTTACTCCGTGTTCGCCGGCGAGAGCCACAGACCCCGCTGGTCTCGCTGGGGTGCCCTGACCTCGCCGCTCTATTAAGACCGACCAAGTGAGGAGCACGACGTGGCTTGTGCCAAAAAGTCAACCAGACAGGCGCCTCAGTCGATCGCTAGCGGGGCAGCTTCGCCAGGCCCTTGGCAAGAATTGGTCCTGTTGGCCTCCCGGTTGGCGAGCCCCCTGCCTGTTCGAGGGTCAGTTCATAGAGCTGATCCAGTTGTGGAGCGGGAAGTTCCGGACCGGAAAGTCGAGCCGAGTGCACTCCCTTCAAGAGCCCAAGGGATACCGGACCCATTTCGCGCGACGGCAAGGTCCAGACCTGGATCGTCTTGTCGTTTGGAACATCAAAATCGGAGAGCACGCGCACGGCTGCGTTTTCATTGCCAAAATCCTCGACGATCGCCCGGATTTCACCAGTCTCGCTCACGAGAACCGCAACGACGACTGGTTCCACGTTTCGCATCACGCTGAATGCCAATCCGATTGCAAGCAGGATGGTGGCGGCGAGCGCACCGACAGCAGTGTTTCGCCATACAAGTGGGCGGTTCTCATTGGCAGGCCGGGTTAGGGCCGGAGTGCCAGCGTTTTGATGGTCAGGCAAAGCGGATTCGATACGCTGCCAGAGCGACTGCCCGACGACAGCGGGTTCAAGCGCCATGTCGAGCGGGAGAAGACGATCACGGCTGATTGCCACGGCTGCACGTAGGTTTGCATCGCGGTCCATCGCTTCCTCGATTTCGGCCATATCGCCTGGATCAAGCAGACCCAGCACGTATTCGTCGGCGATCCGAGGTATGTCTGCATGCTCATATCTCATCCCATGCACTCCCTGAGCGCCGTCAGGCCACGCCTAATCCAGGACTTGACGGTACCGAGTGGCATGCGCAGCCGGCCGGCGATTTCGCCATGTGTATAGCCTTTGACGTAGGCCATCAGAATGCCGCGCCGCTTGGTTTCGTCGAGTGTTGCGAGGCACTCATATAGTCGCGAGTTACGATCCAGTGACTGCCAGGCTGCGATCACCTCACTGGCGTCTGCTTCATCGCGGAGCACGCCGACGTCTTCGACGGTCAGTTCGCGCCTGCCATCACGAAGAAGATTGAGAGCCCGGTTGCGAACAATCGCGTAAATCCAGCCTCGGGCAGAGCCGCAGTCCTGGTTATATTGATGAGCGTGGGTCCAGATGCGGATAAAGGCTTCCTGCACAACCTCTTCGGCAAGGTCGCGCCGCCGCACGATACGTTCGGCAATCGCGACAAGTCGGCCCGCCTCCTGATCGTAAATACTCCGCAACGCGTTGCGATCGCCTTTCGCGCAAGCTGCAAGCGCTCCTCCAAGGTCATCCGGCCTCACGCCCATCAGCATGCAAAAGGTCCCCCATACCGGCCGTGTCGAAGGACACGATCAACTTCCTATACCCACGACGCGTCGGAATGGATGCGTCCGACAACATTTTTTTTGCCCGCCTGCATCCAGATCGCCTGCTGCCGTGTCCTGATAGTGGGAGCATTTCGGGCAGAACCCTGATCGCCCCGCAGACCAACAACGGGAGAAAGACATGTCCATCATTCGTGCCACACTGATAACCTCCTCCGTATTTGCCTTGACCGCGAGCGCCGCCGCCGCCGCCCCGGTGCTCGGTCTGACGGGCGACAAGACGCTCGTCATCTTCGACACGGAAAAGCCTGCGGTCTCCAAAACGATGGAGGTCACAGGCGTCGACAAGCTGATCGGTATCGATTTCCGTCCAGGCACCAAGACCGTCATCGGTGTCACGGCTGACCATCGCATTGTCTCGATCAACCTTGAAACCGGGGCTGCGAGTGAGGCCGCAAAGATGGACAAGACCCTGAGCCTAACCGACGCGCCCGTGGTCGTGGACTTCAACCCGATGGCCGACCGCCTGCGTTTCATGACCGGGACAACCAACCATCGTGTCCATCCAGACACGGGTGCGGTCACGGTCGACGGTGTACTGTCCTACGAGGATGGTGACATGCACAAGGGAGAAACGCCAAACATCGTCGCTGCAGCCTACACCAATTCGTTTGGCAAGCCCGAGAAGACGGCAATGTACAACATCGATGCCACGATCGGCGCTCTGATCCAGCAAACCAAGCCCAACGACGGCACGCTGAAGGCGATCGGAAAGCTCGGCATTAAGGACACCCCCGCTACATATGCCTTCGACATCCAGACAACGGAAGACGGCAAAAACACAGCCTATCTCGCTGCGGGCAAGATGCTCTACACGGTCAGCCTTGAGACGGGTGCTGCAACTGAAGTCGGTTCGATCGAGGGGCTTGACGGCGAGGTACGCGACATCGCCGTATTGACTCCCAGCTGATATTTGCTTCGACTTGGGTAAGCAGGCCGGCGACCGGCTGGCCTGCGTACCCCGCGAGCCAGTCCAAAACCGCGTTCTGGCGTGCCGGTCATTAAATCATGAAATTGCAGACAACCTACGCGGCTTTTAAGGCGGCGCATTCAGTCTTGTAGAGATGCTTCTATAGCACAGGTCTGATCACCTAATCTGTCCGTGAGAGAATGGGATCGCAGCAACTGCCAGGGACCGCGGATCCTCGGAAAAACCACGAGTAACTCGTCTCGATCGAACGGTATCCGCCAAAGCCGCCTGATATCAGCGTCGACCCACCATTGATCTTCTCCGGCGATGACTTATGTTATCCCTTGCTCTTCGAAGGATGGTTGTCACCTATCTCCTCGTCAGTTTTTCGGACAGCGCACCCCTAGGGAGCGGCCCATGTCTGGAACCATCGAGTTTTCCAAAATGTCTGTCAAACAGCGCGAGGTCTACCTTGAAACGCTGGCACATCGCCTGCACGTATCTGCGTCAATCGCTCAGCACGACGGCGATAAACTCTGGATGCTCCTCGAGGAATTGGCTGACCAACTTGATCTAAACCAGTTTGCTATAGCCGAAGACTACTCGGCTTCAGCGAACGATGTCATTGAGAAAGCAACGCTTTTGCTGGCTAAGTTTGAGTGGGATATCCCCAACGGCACACTTCACTGAGCATCCGTAGCACGAGACTTCCGCGTCCATGGCAGATCCATCGATCCACCGTCGTGCACATTGATGCAGACCCCCTCCCTCACTGTCCCTCGCGTGCGCGAGTGGAAATTTCTCTGAATACCAGCCACTTGTCATCGCTGTTCGTTCAGGCACGATAATTCGTTCGCTTGGAAGTTTCTGGATACGGTAGAGGGATCGGCGAAGGGTTGCTCCCTACACGGTTCGACGCAGTTGGCCACTCCAAAGTTGTGAGCTGGGCGCATGTTCGACCTGTTGGTCAATGCGAGCCGCATGCTTGACCGGTATCATCTGATCGACTAAATCCGCCGCCGCCGCACTCATCAGCCATGAGGCGACGACGCGGGGATCCTGCTTTAGTGGAATGGTCGGATCCCCGCTACTTTTTTACCATAGACCGGACTTGTGCTTCAGGTCGCTGTGATAATCGGCAACCAATCGGCTCTCGCATATCGCCGTAATAACGCGCCTCTCCCAGTTCTGGGCGAGCTAAGCCCCGGTTTTTGCGCAAATGTGCGTTAGCCTCTTTCTTCGGCAGCCTAGCCGGTAATTGAGCGGCTAACGTTTGCATGCGCGCGGTCACAGACCCCGACCGCGGCGCTCATGGTGGACACTTGGCCCTGCAGCCACTCACGACGACGGAAATCACAGGCGGCAGCGGTAGCGTCAGACAGTCTCGCTGCTTGTTCCACGACTTCGCTTTACGATCATTGCTGGATTTTTGCCCTCACCGGCCTCGGCGCGACGAAAAATCTGAATTCGCTGCCAGCGATCTTGCGCTCCAGGATTGATAGCGAAGGCGCAGAGAAAGCCCCGAGAAGTCGAACGACAGTCGGCAAAGGATGGCAACGATTGATTTTCAGGGACGCTCGGTGAGACCGGCGCCGGAGGCCGGATTGTTCTTCGACTGAGCCCGGTGTTCCCGCCACATGGTGAACAGACCAGCGCCAACGACGATCACGGAGCCGATGAGCATGTTCCAACTCAAGGTCTCGCCAAAGAACATCACTGCAATCACAGCCCCCACGACCAGTTGCAGATAGGCAAGCGGCTGCACCTCGGAGGCCTGGAGTGAATCGTAGGCCCGGATCAGGCAATAGTGGCTGACGGTACCGCAAACGCAAAGGGCTGCAACCATCGGCCAATCAGAAACGGCAATCGGCGTCCAGTAGAAGGGCCCCAGCAGCGAGATCGAGACCGCGCCGCCAACGGCGGTATAGGCCAGGCTGGTAAAGCTTGAATCCTTGCGGCTGACAGCCTTCGTCGCGACGCTATAAAGCGCAAACATGGTCGCGCACGCGAGCGGAAGCAGAAGATAAAGGCTGAACGTCCCGCCTGTCGGATTAATGATCAAAAGGACACCGAACAGGCCGGCGGTAACGGCTATCCAACGCCGCCAGCCGACATGTTCCCCGAGGAACGGGATCGACAGGATGGTCACGATCAGCGGCGTCGACTGGAAGATCGCCTGCGTGATCGCAAGCCCTGTATGCGCCAGGCCGAACACGAAGAGTGCGATCTCTGCCACCAGAAGCACACCGCGCATCACCTGGATCAGCGGATGTTTCGTCACAAAAGCGCCCCGCATGCCGCCTGGCTTACGCATGGCAAGCAGCATCACAAAGGCTGCAAACGCCCAGAAGCGGATCATGGTGATCAGAATCGGCGAGTATCGTTCGCCAAGGTATTTCGAGAAGCTGTCCTGAACCGCAAAGATGAAAACTGCCGCCAAGGTGAACATGTAGCCCTGCAGCTTCGGGCTGGTAGTGTTGGAAATTGTCGTGCTCTCCGCTGTCGCTTTGCCCAAGGGACTAGTCCAGCGAGCCTGATTGCTCAAGCCACGGAATCGTTTGAATTCGATCTATTTCGACGTTTATTTTATGTGCGGCCGCAGAAAACGGATCAAATCCGAGCGCGACCTCTTTCAGTTCATCGTCAAACGACGGTCTCACCGCCATCGACGACGAGGATCTGGCCGGTCATGTAGGAGGAGCGGTCGGAGACGAGAAACAGGATGGGCTCGGCGATTTCGGAGACATCGGCCCAACGCCCGAGCGGCACCTTGTCGGCGATATAGCTTTCGATCGCATCCCTACCACCCATCTGGGCGATGAACGGCTCGTTGAACGGGGTGTCGACCCAGCCGGGGCAGAGCGCATTGACCCGCACGCCGAACTTCGCATAGTCGCCGGCCATTTGCCGGGTCATGGCGATGACCGCGTGTTTCGTCGTGGTGTAGGCAATCATCTCGCGGTCGTAGAGCACGCCCGACGACGACGATGTGTTGAGGATGACCCCTTTTCCTGCCCGCGTCATCAGCGGCATGACCAGCCTGGCCGCCATGAAATGGGCGCGCACGTTCAAGGCCCAGGACTTGTCGAAGCCAGCGACCGCGACCTGCTCGAGATCGCCGGCAACTTGAGCGCCAGCATGATTGTGGAGGATATCAATGCGGCCGTGCCTGGCAGCGATTGCCGCAATCCCATCTTCGAGCGCCCTGTCGTCAGTGACATCGAGCACCAGGGGCTCGGCACTACCGCCTGAGGCAACGATCTCGCGGACGGTCTCGTCGGCATTCATGACATTGATATCCGCGACGACGACATGGGCGCCTTCGCGCGCCATGATCGACGCCCCTGCCCGGCCAATGCCTGAACCGGCGCCAGTCACGATTGCAACGCGATTTTCGAGAATCATGGTGTTTACCCTACGGTCTTTTGTTGTTTTTCGCGCATCAGGAACCGTGCGATGAGGATCATCGCGAGCGAGGCGACCAGCACCATGGTGGCGATTGCGTTGATCTCGGGCGTCACACCGCGGCGGATCGATGCAAACACATAGATCGGCAGCGTCGTGTTGGAGCCGGCAACGAAGAAGGCGATGATGAAGTCGTCGAACGAGAAGGTGAAGGCGAGCAAAAACCCGGCCAAGATGGATGGCAGGATCTGCGGCAGAACGATCTCGCGAAACGTCGTGAACGGCGTGGCGTAAAGATCGTTCGATGCCTCGACGATGTCGCGGCCAAGGCTGGCGATCCGGGCTTTGACGATCATCGTCACCAGCGCCATCGTAAAAAGGCCGTGCGCGGCGATGATCGAGCCGAAGCCGAGCTGGAGCCTGGGCGGCTGTTCGCCAGGCCAGACGGCTGCCAAAAGTGGATTGAGGATACCGAAGACCTCGACCAGTGCCACCAGCGTTGCAATACCGATGACCACACCAGGAACGACGATCGCTGCGGCAAACAGTCCATCGAACACCGCGCGGGCCCGCGGCCCGAGGCGCTCCATGCCAAGGGCAGCCATCGTTCCGAAGATCGCAGCCAGCGTTGCGCTGGTAAAGGCGATGATGAGGCTGTTTCCAAGTGCCTGCATCAGGAAGGTGTTGGAGAGCGCCTTACCGTACCACTGCGTGGAAAATCCCGTGAAATCAGAGGCATTGCGGCCGGCATTAAAGGAAAACAGCACGACGAGAGCGATCGGCGTATACAAGAACAGGTAGACGGCGGTGACGAGGCTGCGCATCAGACGAGATCCACCTGGCGGGTTCCGGCAACGCGCCATGCGATGCGCATGGCGACAAGAAGCACAATCACGACCACAACGACGAGAGTGACTGCGATCGCCGACCCAAATGGCCAGTTGCGCGACTGCAGGAAGAGATCGACAAGTGCGTTGCCGATGAAGAACACCTTGCCGCCGCCAAGCAGCTGCGGGATCAGGTATTCGCCAAGTAGAAGGATCGTGACCAGTGCCACACCGGTCATGACACCGGGCAGTGACAACGGCAAAGTGATGCCGAAGAAGGTTGAAAGTGGCCTGGCGCCGAGATCGGCGGAGGCTTCCAGCAGGCGTCGGTCGAGCTTTTCCAAACTCACATAGATCGGCATGATCATCAGCGGCAGATAGCCATAGACGATGCCGAGCAGCACGGCGCCCGGCGTGTTCAAGAGCCTCACATTTTCGATGCCGACGAATTCAAGCAGGTGCGGAATACCGCGTGCGCCCAGAATATACATCCAGGCATAGGTGCGCACCAGAAGACTGGTCCAGAACGGCACCACGACCAGTGACACCAGGAGAAGACGATGCCGCGGGCTTGCCTTGACGGCCAGATAATAGGCCACTGGATAGGCAACGAGCAGACAGGCGAAAGCACCGATCGGCGCCAGTACCAGCGTGTTTTTGAAGGCGGCCGCGCGCGATCCGAGATTGGCGAACTGTGCGAAAGTGAACGCTGCCTGATAACCGCCCTCCGGCGCCCGTTCGCCGAAGGAAAAGACGACGATCGCGATAAACGGCAGTACCAGGAAGACGAACAACCATGCGCTCGCCGGCGCGACCAGCGCGGCAGTGACCAGGCGTTTCTTAGTATCCGGTGTCAGGGTCATCTTGGTCCAGACAAGCGTTTGCGCGAAGAACGGTAGAAATCCTGAAGAGCACGCCTCCCCTTCGGGCGGCGTGCTCCTCACGACCGATCAGGCGGACTTGAAGCGCGCCATCAGTTCGGCACGACTTGGGTCGGTGAGCGTCACGGCAGCACCGAACTCGAGCGGCGTCAGCGACGCCTCTTCGGGATAGACTATTTTGTTGGAGGTAATCTCCTGCGGCAAAAGCGCGATGACGCGGCTGTCGGTTGCCGGCGCCCCGTTGGCGATGTGCTCCTTGGCGGCGTTGGCGGGATCCATCAGGAAGTTGAGGAGTGCATAACCTGCAGCCTTGTTCGGGGCATCCTTCGGGATCGCATAGTAATCTGTCCAGATTTCACCGCCATCCTTGCCGAGCACGAAGGCAAGTTCCGGCATGTCGCGGTTAAGCTGGGCGCCGTCATTGGTCCAGCACATGGTCATCCAGGCGTCGCCGGCGCGCATACCGGGCTGGTAGTCGCTGTTGATCGCAAAGAGATGTGGCTTGACCTTGATCAGGAGCTCCTCGGCCTTGGCGAGCTCGTCGGCCTTGATCGAGTTGAAGTCGTAGCCGAGCGACACGAGCGCACTGCCGATTGTCGTCAGCTGGTAGTCGTGCACCATGGCGCGGCCATCGGCCTCGGTCTGGGCGATCTCGAAGAAATCCTTCCAGCTGGCAAGCTTGGTCTTGACCTTTGACGTATTGACCGAGAACCCGGTCGTGCCCCAGTTCTTCGGCACGGCATAGGTCTTTCCGTCGATCTGCCCTTCCTTGGTAAAGCGCGGGTTCTCGGTCGCCTGGCTGAAGTTCGGGATCTTGGAGAGATCGAGCTCATCGATCAGGCCGAGCTTGTGATGGGTCGAGATGGTGTAGTTGGTCGGCACGAAGAGCGACCAGCCAGAGGCGCCTGCCTGCAGCTTGGCCAGCATTTCTTCGTTGGAGCCGAAGACATTGACTTCGACATCAACGCCGGTGGCAGCTTTGAAGTTTTCGAAAGTCGCAGGGTCGTGATAGTTCGGCCAGGTGGCGATCGACATCTGCGTGCCGAGTTCACCGGCAGCATAGGCGGGTGTCGAAAGTGCGCCCGGGAAGCGCGACATGACGGCTGTCGCAAGACCAAGACCGGTAATACCGAGGAAATGACGGCGGCTGATGGAGCCGCGCTTCAGGCGCATGAACTCGTCCATGAAGCCTTCGGCGGAAATGGGGAGATTATCCTTGTAGTCTTTGCTCATGATGCTGTTCCCTTGTTGTGGTTATGCTGCATTGAAAGCTGGAAAGACATGCGCCCCGGCCGGATCGAAGCCGAGGAAGACCGTCTCGCCGGGTTCGACGAGATCGCTTTGGCTGTCACGACGATCCGCCGTGACCAGGAAGTCGCCAAGACCGGGGACCGAAACGGCATATTCTGCCGAAGAACCCAAGAAGATGCGGTGGGTGACCGTGCCCTTGAAGCTTGCGCCATTGCCCGCCTGAACGCGCGTGAGCCTGATCGCCTCGGGGCGGATTGCAACGATCGCCGAGCCCGACAGGAAGCCCTGACCCTTTACAATCGGGATGGCCGACCCGTCGCCCAACCTCAATGTACGGCCGTCGGTCTCGACAGTTGCATCGACCCGGTTGGTCTTGCCGACGAAATCGGCGACGAAGAGATCAGCCGGCCGATCGTAGACTTCCTGCGGCGAGCCGAGTTGGCGGATGCGGCCGGCACTCATCACGCAGACGATATCGGCCATGGAAAGCGCTTCTTCCTGATCGTGCGTGACCAGAACAAAGGTGATGCCGAGTTCGCGCTGCAGCGTCTGCAGTTCGATCTGCATGGCCGAGCGCAGCTTCTTGTCGAGGGCAGCCAGCGGTTCGTCGAGGAGCAGCACGGAGGGGCGATTGACGATGGCGCGCGCCAGCGCCACGCGCTGTTGCTGGCCACCGGACATCTCGTGGATCCGTCGTTTTGCAAAGCCACCCAGGCGCACCATCTCGAGCGCCTCGCCGACCCGGCGATTGATCTCGGCGGCATCAAGCTTTGGTCGCATCTGCCTTAGCCCGTAGGCGACGTTCTGCTCGACATTGAAGTGGGGAAACAGGGCATACTGCTGAAACACCATGTTGACCGGCCGCCGATAGGCCGGCACGCCGTTCATCTCACGTCCGTCGATCAGCACCGTGCCTTCACTCGGCTGCTCGAAGCCGCCGATCATGCGCAGGCATGTCGTCTTGCCGCAGCCAGACGGGCCGAGCAGCGCCAGGAACGCGCCCTTGGGCACGTTGAGGTTGATGTCCGTTACGGCGGTCACGGAGCCATAATTCTTGGTGACCGAACGGAATTCGATATCGTTCGTCGAAGCGGATGCCACGTCTGTTCCCTGCGGTTGGTTTGGCGGCAGTCTACGCTGCCTTTTGCCACCGGCGTTGCAAAAAGAGTAAGCCCGCTCGTCATTGACGGTATATACCCCAAGAGTGGTATTTAAGGCCTTTCGGCTTCGTGGAAGGTATATACAGGGGTATGCTGATCTTTGTGCCCGATCGGGAGGTTTTCGCCATGAGCACGGATGTGGAGGCGCTGCTGCAGGCCTTTAAGGCGACCGTCGGCAAGCCTGTCATGAGCAATGCCGAGTTTGGCGAGACATTTCGCCAGATGATGGCAGCCCTGGTGCGCTTCGACTACGTCGTCGTCTTCGCCTATCGCGGTCAGGAGCGACCGATCGATCTCTACAGCACCTTCGATCCGATGGAGCACATCATCTTCGTCACGCTCTACCAGGCTGGTCCCTATCTGCTGGACCCATTCTACCACACCGCCCGTGCCCGCCGCAGCGGGTTTTTCCGTATGCGCGAGTTGGTGCCGGACCGCTTTTTCTCCAGCGAATACTACCGAACCTATTACGTTCAGACGGGCCTGGCCGAAGAGATCGGCTTCTTTGTCGAACAGGATGACGGTATCACCGTCGTTCTGTCGTTAATGCGCCGAGAGGCGACCGGCGTCTTTCCACCGGCCGAAATCGCACTTTTGAAGAAAGCCGAACCTCTCGTGACCCGATTGACGCAGCACTACCTATCAGGCCTTGCCGAGCGCTTCGATGGCCAGGCGCAATCGAAGAGCCGCACGCGCAAGCGCGGCGAGGAAAAGATCGATATTCAGCCCGCTGATGCCGTGTGGCAGGATCTCAATCTTACCAGCCGCGAAACAGCAATCGTCGATCTGGTGCTGCAGGGTCACTCGTCGGAATCGGTTGGCCTGAAACTGAATATCTCCACCGGCACCGTGAAAGTGCATCGTCGCAACGTCTACCGCAAACTTGGGATCTCCTCGCAGACGCAGCTGCTAGCGATCTATCTCAAGGCATTCGGCGGTCTTAGCCAGTAGAGGGCTGGCCGCCAACAAGAGAAGTCTCGCTACGGCAACAGGCGTTGATGACATGCGACTTCAATGACATAGTGCGCGCCGCGCATCCATTTTCTAAGCAGAGACATGAGCATGACCAATTCTGTCGCCTCGCCTTCCCAAACCACATCGAAGTCCTCGCGTCCTCTGTCCAAGATCAGCCTCAAATGGTCGATGATCGAAGAGGATGGCCTCTCCATCCTCGAAAAGTTTCAGCTGCTGCGGGATCTCGGCTTCGACGGTGTCGAACTCGATTCTCCAAGCGACCTGCCGTCACGCGAAGTGCTGGCTGCCCGCGACAAGACCGGCGTGGCCATTCCGGGGCTTGTAAACTCCATGCACTGGAAGAGCCCGCTCACCGATGCTGATCCGGCGGTCCGTCAGGCGTGCGTGGATTCGATGATCACGGCACTGAATGATGCCAAGCTTTACGGCGCCGATACCGTGCTTCTGGTTCCAGGCGTTGTTCGAAATAGCCCAACGACCTACAAGACGGCCTATAGCCGCGCTCTGGAGGAAATTGCCAAGATCACCCCTTACGCTGAAGAGACGGGTGTCTCGATCGCACTCGAAAACGTGTGGAACGACTTTCTGTTGAGCCCGCTCGAGGCCGCGAGCTTCGTCGATGCCTGCAACCATCCGAAGGTCGGCTGGTATTTCGATGTTGGCAATGTGCTGCGCTACGGGCGGCCTGTCGACTGGATCGAAGCGCTCGGCACTCGAATCCTGAAAATCGACGTCAAGGAATACAGCCTCGACAAGATGAACAGCGAAGGTCCATGGAAGGGCTTCGACGTCGAGATCGGCGACGGCGACTGCGATTGGCCGGCCGTCAACCGCGCGCTTTCCGAGGTCGGCTATTCCGGATGGGCCTCCGTCGAGGTGCCCGGCGGCGATCGCCATCGCCTGGCGGCAATCAAAGAGCGCGTCGACCACATTGCTTCGCCGGGAGCCCTGCCATCGCGTTGATCCGCTGAAAATGCGGGCGACTAATGACGACTGTATAAGGGAGGGAAGTCATCTTCCGGGCAATCTGGAAAGAGCGTCCTCCTTGTCTTCCGGATTGCTTCGGCTTCTTGCCTTTGCCTAGCAAGCATGACAGCTGTCACATCATCGAAGGCGGCCCCGTCTTTGGCCGCAACCTTCACTGCCCCGCCGCCCGCCAGGAAGGCGCAGAATGCTTCAACCGATCTGAGCCGGGTTGTCAGTTCCACATATCGGTCTTCATATCCGCGAAGCATGACTACCTCCGATCTGTAGTCTCTTTTATAGGTTCGGCGACAAGATGGCAAAAAAAGCACACATATGCTGACAAGCGCAATATCGGCCGCTCACCGAGCTTGAAACAGCAACGCTCGGGATCATGGCATCGCATGGCGTATTTGCAATCGCATAGGCGCAACTTGGCTAAGCGCTTCTACGCCTGCATGTGGCCACATTAGCATGCCAATGGCGGCTACTTAACCGGATATCTCCATGACAAGAAAAACGATTTTGTGCTTTGCCATGGGTGTACTATGCGCCGCGGTGCTTGTGGCCTGCACGCATACTGACCCACTTGAGACGTCGCTTGTCGCTCCCAGCGCTACAAAGTCCGCGCCTGTGTCGGACCAATCCGTCATCGCGCAGGCTGTCGGCAATGCGCCGGCAGATGCTGGCCCACTCGCGTGGGCTAATCCATCGACCGGCAGCGCGGGAGTGATCGAGAAAATTGTCAACGACAACCGGGAAGGCTGCCGCGGTTTCGTCTCCAGCAACCAGGGCTTGGAGGGTGCCACAAAATTCGGTGGCCTGGCATGCCCTTCAGATGGGATCTGGAAGATCGCAAGCACGCCCGGACTACATTAAACATCAACTGTAGGTCAGACCTGACCAAACGGTCCTCGGCCTTTTGAAGACGGCGCTACCAGCAGTCACATGATCATCGCCCGCAATAATTTGTAATGATCATCAACCGCTCCTTGGCGGGCACAGATAGCCTACATCGATTACGGACGGCATGACTAGGCGCACCTCGAGGCACACACCACGAACCAGCGTCTAAACCTAACCGCCTCCACAGCTTCGCAGAAGTGCTGTCGATGGATATTCATATTGCCTCCGAATACACAGAACGACACGTATCGGCAGAGGGCCTGAGGAAATGTAAATGGTTCAAATGGTCACGGCTTCGCCATTGGATCGATACGTGCTGGGTCGAGCTCCCCTTTACATAGGATAGGCTAACGGACTTGCGCTCTACTCGGCAGTATGTGGTGCCTCCAGTGTCAACCCTTCAAATGGCGGTCGCGTGGGCGCCCACTGAGGCCGGCCCTTCCCAACGCACATCAAGGACGGCCTCGCCAATCTTCGCGTGCATTGCCGAGGTGGCGAAAAGGGCGCCATCGTCGATTTCATGAAACGGGACGACTTGGCGCCTGGCTGTTATCACCGGCAACGCCAGCGCAAGCAACTTCATCATGGCAGCTCGTACAAACAATCGTTCGAATATGCCGAACAACAGTATCGGCGCCAGGCGACTAATCCGGACGCTTCAATCGTAGTACATCATTATCGACAGTCAAAGTCCGGTGGCCGATGGGCGGCCGCACGACCAACACAGGTACAGGAGGTGGCATGAAAGATGCCGCGCCCGTTGAGAGAACGGATCAGTGAGATGCAGGTAATGATCGAGGGACAGTCACACTTCCAGCCTTTCGGCTTATCCTGTTGGGGTTTCGTAGATCTCAACAAGGGAGTTGGAAGCATGACTGCCTCTTATGATTACCATATCGGCGTCGATTACCACAAATCCTACAGCCACCTGGTGGTCCAGGACAGTAGCGGCAAGACGCTGCGCTCCGGCCGGGTTAAGAACGATCGCCAGTCGCTTGGCGGGTTCCTCGAACGCTACCGCGAGAACTCGCATGCGGTCATCGAGGCGACGCGCAACTGGATGGTGATGTATGATTGGCTCGACGACATTTGTGATGATGTCGTTCTCGCCCACCCAATGAAGGTCAAGGCGATCGCCGACGCCAAGATCAAGACCGACAAGATCGATGCGACGGTACTGGCGCATCTGCTGCGGGCCGACCTGGTGCCGGAGGCTTGGGCACCCAGCGAAAAATCTCGGGAGCTTCGCGTCGCGCTGCGCGAACGGATGTTTTACGTACGGCTGCGCACGATGACCAAGAACCGGATCGTCACGGTGTTTGACCGGTATCCGGAGCAAACAGCCCAGCTGAAGAAGCTCGGCGACCTGTTTGGCAAGGCCGGCCGCATCCAGCTTGCCGAAGTGAACGTCTCGGACATTGACCGTATCCAGATCGACCGCGGCCTCGCGTTCATCGGCGACATCAACGAGCGGATCAAGCAGTCGGAAACGACGATCCGGGCGATGACCAAGGCCAATGCCAATGTCAAGCTGTTGAAGACGATCCCCGGCATTGGCGAGTTCTTCGCCCGGCTGATCGATGCCGAGATCGACGACGTCAGCCGCTTCCGCAATGCCAAGAAGTTTGCTGCCTACGCCGGGCTTGTGCCATCGACCTATTCCTCCGGTGGCAAGACTTATCACGGCAAGATCATCAAGCAGGGCAACAAGTGGCTGCGCTGGGCCTTCGTCGAGGCGGTCGCGCCTGCCATCGCGAGCGATGCGCAGCTTCGCGCCCAGTATGAACAATTGAAGATCAGAGGAACAAACAAGGCGCGGGTTGCCATCGCGCGCAAGCTTTTGACGATCGCCTTCCAGATTCTGCGTGACCAGCGCGCTTACGAGCCGCGCGGCACCACCACGGAAGGCGCGTCGACGATATCCCGGTTGTCCTGATGTTTTGCTAGCGAGCCCGGCAACGCTGGACTGCGCTCTTACAGGAGAATGGGAAACCGGGAGCCGAACGCCACTCTGTGACCGAAGCCAAGAAGGCATCAGGGTCACGAATTGGAGAATGGTTCGAGAACCGAAGGACACCTTTGTCCTGCGGAAAAAAAGACTTTGCCGATCG